>CAZOZX010000204.1:0-2595 GCA_964584415.1 uncultured Syntrophomonas sp. | reverse complement strand
AGGTGAATAAACGGATAATTTATTGCGCGGTGACCGGGTACGGATATTCGGGCCCGTTGAAGATGGCTGCCGGGCATGATTTAAATTATGTCAGCCTTACCGGTATACTCGGCATTTCAGGCACCAAGGAAGCGCCAGGTTTGATAGGGACCCAAATAGCTGACATTGCCGGCGGTACCCTGCACGCAGTAATAGCTATACTCCTGGCATTAAAGGCCCGTGAAGTTACCGGGGAAGGACAGTTTTGTGATATTGGCATGGCGGATGGCTGCGCGACCATGTTGGCTTATACCCTCGCTGATTACTGGGGAAATGATAGAGTACCGCAACGATCAGCAGAGCAGCTCAATGGCGGCATGGCCTACTATAACCTCTACGAGACAGCGGACGGAAAATGGATTAGCCTTGGCGCTATCGAGCCCAAATTCTGGACGGAATTTTGCCAAAAGGTTGGACATCCCGAGTGGATACCAGATAGGGACAATATAAATCCGGGGATTCAGGAAAAGATGATTGCGGAAATCCGGGCCATCTTTAAGCAGAAGACACAGCAGGAGTGGGCTGATACCATGGCCGGTCTGGACATATGCTTTATGCCGGTTCTCAGCTTGGATCAGGTCATTGAGCATCCGCAGATTCGGGAAAGAGAAATAGTGATAAAGGCCGATGATTTTCGCGGTACGGGCAAGACCGCGCTTTTCCCGGGGGTGCCGATTAAATTGTCGGCCACACCGGGTGAGGCGGTATTGGAATTCTCGGACCTCGGCCAGGACAGCCGGGCGATCCTCGCTGGTCTGGGATATACAGACAAAGAAATCAATACTTTTACTACTGATGGAGTTATTAAATAAATGTTAAATATGAGATGGGAGTTCAATAATTTAGAGGATCTAACCCGGTTTGCAGAATATCTTGGTTCGGTGCTCAAAGACACCGGGCAAAATGAATTAGCTGATCGGGTAAAAGGCTTTGAAAAAGTTTGGGGCATTCCAGCGACAGAATATTTAGGCGAATTTCGTATTCTGTTAAAGGAAATCAAGAAAAGTTCAAAAACGTTCCCACCTGAGGTCAATCGGGGGATTAAGGATGCAATAACCTCCATTAATAAAGTGTTTTAACGATTCATTTTGAGAAAGGCGGTCGACGATCATGAAACATAGAAATAAATCCCTAAAGTCCAAGTTGATATGTTTTGTGCTTGCTGTTACGTTAATCGGCGGCCTGGTCCTGCTGGGTGGTTGCGCTGGTAAGTCTGATACGCGCGTTCTTTATAAGAATAATAACTTTGGCTTTACCTTGCAGATACCAAAAGACTTTATGGATTTGGTAGAAATAAAGGAAGGGAGCGATGGTGTTTTCTTTGTAAACAAAGAGATTCAGGCCATGCTCCCGGAGCACGTTTTTGGTGTGGTGGGAAGAATTGAAATCTATGACAAAGAAAAATACAGCAAAGATGTAATGCAAACCGGAGCGGATATATACGGACTGAGGTACCTGGGGGAAAACGAACGGTATTATTTTGGTTGCGCTCATGCCACCGATGTACAGGTTCCACCGGAAGCATCGCAGGAGTTAAAAGATAAATACCGAGCATTGGAAGCAGAATTTGACGAGATTATTAAAACTTTTCAGACCATTTCTCCAGTGCTATTAGCCTCCCCATATTCAGCCACAACAGTCAAGAATCAGGTTGAAACCGCCGAACAATTTGTGCAGGACCGAGGCTATACGATTGTAGTAAATAGCGGGGCCAATTGTGAGTTGCAGCTGCCGGGCTCTTATGAACAGAAATTCAATGGGATTGAGATTGGCGCCTTGCTGAAAGAAAAAAATGAACTATCGAAGCAAAACGGGTATGATTTTTCCGGTTATTTAGGTAAATGGGTCACGCTCATTACCTATGCCGGGGAGGGAAAAAACGGCGCAGCCGATAACCTGGATCTAATTATGGATGGGAACAAGATAATTGGATTTTGGGTGGATAATGACGGAGGAATACCCGACTTCAATGCTATAGTGAACACCTACCAGACTGATATATATAATTCTAAACAGCTTCTATGTTATATAAATAACTATGACCCCCAATCCAGGATGCTGATCTTTGATGAAATCGAATGGGTTCTGCAGAGTGACACCAAAAGAATCAAAGAGTTGGGCCTGGATGCCGAACAGGATTTTCCCAACGGCTATTATATCTACAACCCATCCCGACAGGAAACCAAATTGAAAGTTTCAGAGCAGGTGAAAGTGTATATTGTCAATTGGGGAAACCTGGGGATCCCTTTATTGACAGATGTAAATGGGCTGGCCAAGCGCATGGCGGATTACCCGGCTCCCTATTATTTGAAAATCAATGATGGGGTTATAGATCAGATAGCGGAACAATACCGGCCATAAGCTGAAGAATCCCGATAAAGTATATAAGTTTATGCATACTGTCAATGGATATCATTAAAATACTGTCAAAAAACCAACCACAAGGGAGCGGGGCCCCTATAATAGACATATAAATGGCCCGGTAATACATAGTTTTTCGAAAGGAATTATGTATACCTGCCCGTTTTATCTTGATTATTCAAAAGCATCGTCCTA
>CAZOZX010000203.1:0-2609 GCA_964584415.1 uncultured Syntrophomonas sp. | reverse complement strand
GTTCTGTTGCCTGGTTTTTATGAACAGCAACGTTGATCCGATCGGTCGGTTGCAAATCATCCTGGAAGCCGGGGGTACAATCTCAGTTTAACACGTCGAATAGATTTGTCTAGTAGGGCGGAAAGCCCGAGGATAAAGGATTCCGTGAGATTCCATAGTTTAAGAAAATTCTAACTTTCACAATTATTGACATTGAATTTGCACCTGCATATACTATGTGTAAGCTCCAAGGAACACCTAAGACAAAAATCTAATCGGAGCCGGAAAACAGAAACAGAAAATCTTTCAACCAAGTAAGAATACCGGTGAAACAAATTCACTATATCCAAGGAAAAGTAAAAGAAATTAGTTTATAACAGTAAAACAAAACCGAAATTCAGTATTTACAGTAGGATATGAGCCGAAGTAAATAGAAAAATGGAAGTAAAGTTAGACTGATATAAAACTAAAAGTAAAAGAAATTCCAAAAGACGAAGGTATAACGAAAAGTTAAAAGATAGGAAACGAAGTAGAAGGCAAAGAGAGGAAAG
Source organism: uncultured Syntrophomonas sp. (assembly GCA_964584415.1). Classification (GTDB taxonomy): domain Bacteria; phylum Bacillota; class Syntrophomonadia; order Syntrophomonadales; family Syntrophomonadaceae; genus PHAA01. The sequence continues at coordinate 2,079 of CAZOZX010000203.1, read as the reverse complement.
TAAGTCGATAAAGGTTCGTTGGAGCTTACCTTTTGGCTAGTCTCGGAAGCGTCTATCTTCGTTACAGCGAACAGCCTGCTCGGTCAGCGTACTAGTGTGTACGCCTCAGTCGCAGGCTATTCTTGTGCCTCGATATTCACTTCCGATCCTGCGCCAAACTAGACTATTCTCTAAAGCGAATAGCAGCGTTACTTCACAAGGCCCGCTCAATCAGCGTACTACAGGTACGCTTCAATCGCGGGCCTCATTCGTGCCTTGCTCTACGCTCCCAATACTTCGCCACCCAGATCCAGTCACCGAAAACATATCTCCGTTACAGTGAACAGCCTGCTCGGTCGGCGTACTAGTGTGTACGCCTCAATCACCGGCTTTTAATATGCCTTGAGCTATGCTGCTGATTTTCGGTCTGCATGGGCCCCGCGTTGAGTATCTTCGTTACCGCGAACAGCCCGCTCGGTCGGCGTACTTTTGTGTGCGCCTCAGTCGCGGGCTTTTAACATGACTTGAGCGAATACTGCTGTACTCGGTCTGGGCCTCTGCCTGGGGCTGACTGCTGACAAGAAAAACAGGCAACAGAACCGTCCCTCTGCCTGCCTCCAGACTCAACTGATAGGCATGGGGAATTTATGATTCTGGTAATTATCAATTAAGAAACGGCTTTGCTCCCGGTCAAACAGTTTGTTGTACTCTACCGTATTTACATAGCAATCATAGATGGCAAACGGATAAATCGGAACCAGGAACAAAAAATACTCCGGTTTTATCACCGCGGTTGCCTGGGCGAAATCTCCCAGCAAGGTATAATGAAGGGCCGGAAGAAAATGCGCTAAATAGGAGGTGCCAACCCACCAGGTGAGTAAATAAAAACTGGTCGGCACCCGGTGGGTATAAAGGTGTCCCAGCCCCGGCATTAGAAACGAGAAGGCGGCACCCGTCAAGGGACTGCGTTTATCCAAAAAACCTATTTCCCAGGTGTCTATTTTAAAAGGTATTATGGCCGAATCCTCGCGGGCGGCCAGTAAGGCATACTTGTTCAAATCCACGGTAAGCTGATAGCTGCTCCAAACCGCGAAAATAAGAACTGGAACATAGATTAGCAGCCAATTGGTATCCAGAATTTGTTTGGCTAGCTCGGGCTGCCCGGTCAAGCCGAAAATAATGGCCTGGTTAAGATGAGACATGATATTTACGATAAGAGCTGAAATGATCAGCAAAAAACCTTTGATATAACTGCCCATGATAAGAAACCCCAGACCTGGAAACATCGCTGACCAGAAGGCAGTGACCCAGGGGTTTTTAAGATGGAGCAGATTGATGGTCAAAGAGGAAACCACACCACTGGGGCGGCGTTTATTTCTTATAGACTCGGGCTGCTTCTTTTCCATCAGGCAGTGACCTCATTTCTTATAGAACTGCGCTGCCGGTCCAGTTTCCCGACCCCCAGGGCCATGTTATCCCAAAGCACTTTTTCCACCATTTCGTATTGCTCTGGCCGGCAGAGTATGGTCAGCACAACTTCAGTATTACTTTTTCCTGCTTTGGCTTGATTGCGGGTTTCTTTGGCCAGCTTCTTTTTGCGTATCTTTCCCCCGTAATAATCCAGCAGGAAACCCAGCAGGGCTCCGCCCGCCAAACCTATCAGTCCCCAGATAATTGGCCCCCATTTCCAGATGAAGCCGTAGATCACCCCCAGTTCCATGAATATCGCCCCTAAAACCGCAGCTCCATCGAATAGACTCATTCCGTCGGCACGGTGAATCGTGTCAAATAATTTTCTTTCCTCCATCCGCTTGTCTAAAGGAACTGCCAGTATATTCTCTCTGGCCACCCCCCGTTTCTCCAAGTCGGTTATAGCCAGTTCCAGGTAGGCTGAATAATCAAAAGAAGCATATACATACATCTGCTGTCACCCTTTCATTTTGACGGTATGGGAAAATTCATATCCTGATAATTATCAACCAAGAAACTCCGCTGCTCCTGGTCATGTAGCTGATTGTAATGAACCGTATTGATATAGGCGTCATGAACAGCGTAAACGTAAATGGAGGGCAGAAACAGCAGCCACTGGGGATCAGCCAG
>CAZOZX010000202.1:0-2640 GCA_964584415.1 uncultured Syntrophomonas sp. | reverse complement strand
AAGCGTCGCTAACAGATTTACAGTCTGCCCCCTTTAGCCTCTTGGGTATCCCTCCCTGATTAAACGAGTCGGGCACAGGACAATACGCCTTATAGTTTGGAAATCGTCCCATGTCAACTCAGCGAATTATATTTTATCGTCAATAGGATGCAAAGTCAAGGCTATATAATAGGTTTATTTAATAATTGGTTTGCTGGGCCCAGTAACATGTTTTCATGCGTCCGTGTTATTACCAATATACTACATTACTACTTTAACTGCGGATAAACTTGCCTATCTCTATAATCCCGGCTTTAGACCCTTCGCGAAATATGGTTATGCCTTTTAATCCCTGCTGCCAAGCCTTCCTGAAGATTATTGATATGGTCTCCATATTGGTCTCAGCGGGTAAATTAATGGTCTTAGAAATAGCGTTGTCTACCCATTTCTGGAGAGCAACCTGCATAGCAAGGTGATCCATGGCATCAATTTCCCGGGCTCCTTTAAACAAGCGCTGCAGGCTGATTGGTATACCGGCGATTCCTTGACATGAACCCTTTTCAGCCGCCTCATGTAAAGCCCGGACTTCCACCCCTTTCTTTTTACAGGCAGCTAAGAACAGGGGGGAAAATACATTAAAGGTTTGAGGATTTTTATCCCGAAGGAAGGTTTTGCGGTAGGCTACAGCAAATATCGGCTCAATCCCATACCCTTCTGCTCCGGCCAACAGGCTAATGGTGCCCGTGGGTGCGATAGTCAGGCAGGAAGCATTGCGGCGCGGCTGGCCCGTGGAAGCAAAAACAGATTGGTTCCACAAAGGAAAGCTGCCTTTTTCCATTCCTAACTCTTGGGATGCAACTCCTACCGTATCGGCTACAAAAGCCATGACCTGCGAACCTAATTCCCGCCCTGCTGCGCTGTCATATGGCAATCCCATTTTAATCAGCAAGTCGTGCAGGCCCAGTATTCCTATCCCTATTTTTCTGGTGGCGAGAGTGTTGGCTTTAATAAATTCGAAGGGGTATACGCCAATATCGATTAGATTGTCCAGGAATCTGACTGCGGTTCGTGCCGTGTATTTTAGCCGGTCCCAGTTTATATGTACGGCCTCATTATCCTCATCAATCATGCCGGCTAGGTTAACAGAACCTAGTAAACAGGACTCTCCGGGACTCAAAGGTTGCTCTCCGCAAGGATTGGTAGCGTTGATCACTTGCTGCGGAATAGGATTAGCAGCCTGGATATGGTTGAGGAATAGAAGCCCTGGCTCTCCACATGTCCAGGCTGCTTCAACAATATCATCCCATAACTGGCGGGCGGGGATAGTTTTTCTGACTTTTCCCCCAAATTGTAAGTTCCAATTCCCGTCTTGAGCCAGGGCATGCATAAAGCTATCTGTGATACCGACAGAAAGGTTAAAATTACTAATCTCCCCGCTCAATTTACAATGAATAAATTCCTCAATATCAGGATGACTGCAGTCAAGAATGCCCATATATGCTCCCCGCCTGACTCCGCCTTGTTCTATCATGGCAGCACTGCAATTATAAAGACGGATCAGTTCCACCGGTCCGCTAGCCCGGCCCTTGGTAGAATGAATCAAATCACCCCTCGGACGGATATTAGAAAAATTGTAGCCCAGACCACCACCATACTTGGCAATCATAGCTGACTCCATCAGGGTTTGGTACATAGAATAAAGATCATCCTCTATACCCAAGACAAAGCAGGCTGCTGGTTGGGGCATACACCCTGGCTTACCGATATTAGCCCATATAGGGGTGGAAGGTATAAACCAACGCTCACCAATTACCCGGCTAAACTCTAAAGCCCAGTAGCGCTGGGCTTCCTTCTTTTCTGCGGCAGCTGCCGCCCAACTCACCCTTGATACAGCCTGATCAGGGGTTTCCGCGACCTCCCCCTCGTCATTCTTGGACGCATAGCGTAAATTAAATATGGTTAATCCGTCGCCGTTAAGATCCACTAATTACACCTCTGTCAGTTGATATAATCAGGCAACTATTCTTTACTTTATACTTTATATGTTTGCCCATTTAATCTGCTAAAGACATTAAGTTTCCATTAGACAAAAAACCAACTTCTAGGTTTGATTGTTATCCAATTGTTAAGTATCTCCCTTCCAATAGACGACTTAAAATGTAATATATACTTGTATCATTGTTGTCGGAGTGGTTAGACTGTTATAACAAGTTGATGGCAAATAGGAGTTAGGGTTTATGAACAATTTGGATTCGCTGGCTAGGCTGTTAATTTTGCTCGGTTTGATCATTCTTACTACCGGGCTTTTAATGTTTATTAGTTCCAAATTGAATGTTGGTTTATTTCATCTACCCGGGGATATAGTAATCAAACGGGATAGATTTACATTTTATTTTCCATGGGTAACGGGCATTGTGATCAGCATTCTTCTCTCCCTCATTTTAGGTCTGTTTATACGTCGCTGAAAACCCCTTGGCACAATAATCATTGTGTTTTTAGTCCATCTCTAATACGATCCCAGTGTATATATTAACTTGCAAGCATTCAATAAATATAAAAACCACGCGCTTATGCGTGGTTTAAATATGTATTATGGAGCCGAGCACAGGACTCGAACCCGCAACCTGCTGATTACAAATCAGCTGCTCTACCGATTGAGCT
>CAZOZX010000201.1:0-2641 GCA_964584415.1 uncultured Syntrophomonas sp. | reverse complement strand
CTCTCCAATATTTTGACACGAATCGTGCCAGCATTTTGGCATTGCCAGATGGCCCAGGCCAGTAGGTTTTTGGGTTAACTAGATAGAAACCAGGATCTATTAAATAGAAGATATGCCCGCCTCAGGGCAAACAGGCATGCCGGAACCAGCTATCACCATTGGCTTGACCAGCAAACCAGGTTACTGTCCAACAGAGGAGATGCCATATGACGTTTGAAATCAAAGTTAGGTCAGGCTTTTTTAAAACCGAAACCTGGTACCTTAATTTAAGACCGGGGCAGCTGACCATGACCCCCCAGGACGGTGATCTGAGCCGCCGCCGGGTGATCAGCCAGGAAGAAGTGCAGTCCATATGCATTATCCAGCACAACTCAAGGGTAGGGGATCTGGAAATCGTCAGCCAAGATGCGACCTATCTTGGCAGTTTCACTGTTCCGGGCGATATGGAAGAGGCGGCTCGCATCCTGGCCCGGATGTTTCGCTCCCGGTTTAGTTTGCAATTGAAAGGTTTTTAAAACAGGCGTGGGGCTGGATGAACCAACCAACCCAGACCGTGTGCACCTATCATACAGACCGAAAAAGATGGAGCAGGGGAATGGCAATTACACGACAATCTTAATTAAGGGAGGAATTGTTATGGAAACGGCCGCAACTGCAGCGGTACCAGCTTGGAAAACCGCGCTCAACATGATCATCAACCCGGGCGAGGTGGTCAAGACCCAGATGGGTAAGGTTCCCTGGCCTTATTCCCTGGTGGTGTCCGGGTTATCCTTCACCCTCTTTTTCCTGCAGACTGGACTTGACATGCTTCGGTCGGGACAGATAGAAATTTCGGGAGTGGTTCTGATGACCATGCTGGGACTTTTTTACGGTACTGCCGGGGTAGCCCTAATAGCCATCATGGTCTGGGCCATGGCACAGGCCGGAGAGCGGGATATTGCCATGAGTTGGGCCATATCGTCCTTCGCCCTGGGTTATTCGGCGACCTTAGTATATGCCCTGACCGGCCTGGTGTTTTCCCTGGCCTTCGGATGGAAGACCGCGGTAGCGTTCGGCGTCACCGGGGTGTTATGGGCCCTGCGGCCCAACCTGTTTACCATCAGACAGATGTCGGGGGAGCGGGTGGCCTTCAGTATAGCCATGACCACGCTGTGCGGGGCGATCCTGCTGGTCGGGTGGTCGCTGTTGGGCCGGTTCGCAGGCTAGTTCGGCTATAGCTTGTTTATACGAGACGGGAGGCGTAGGAAGATGGAAATGAAAATTGGTTACAAGGACAGCGCCGGTCCCGGCCAGGGCAATAAAGGAATGAGCTTCTGGCCGGTTTACCTGTGCTTCATTATATTTGGAGGAATAGTCCCTTTTACCCGGGCCGAGGTTAAGATAACCACTGCCCTGCTATCGGTTTTGATGGCACTGGTAATGGGAGTACTGGCGGTAAAACTGTTGATAATGCTGCTCAATGCCGCCAATCGTCCCTTGCAACAAGCCCTCCAGGGGTTTGCCCGGGAAGCGGTGGCAACCGGTATGCTGTTTATGATCCCATTCACGGTGCTGGCCGTGCTGGCCCGGTTTGGGCTGGGCTGGGATGCGGTCATGCCTTTTGCTTCGGCGGCAATCACCACGGCGGCGGCTTCAGCAGGAACTGAAGCCATGAAAAAAGGGGCGCAAGGTATTAAGAACGTAATAATTCCGTCGTTAGTGGCTTTGGTGCTCTCCACCGGCTGGATGATGCTGGTGGGGATCCTGCCGTAAAGGACAGGGGGAGGGTGGATATGTCGATCCTGACCATGATTAGCAAAAGGAAGCGGATGAATAGACCTTTTTGTGGTCTGGGAGCCCTGGGAATGCTGGTGCTGATGCTGCTGGCTGCATACCTGCCAGGTCTGGCCCAGGCTGCCAGTGTGATGGATGTTGTCAAGGAAGTAGCCCGGGCCAATTCCCAAATCGAAGAGGGAGTTGATATGTTCTCGTTTGAAGAACCCATTGCCGGCGGCAGCATGAAAGTGATTGACGTGGGCGGAGAGTTGGATACCGGGGAACAATGGGCTTATGCCTGGTTCGGGGTGCACGAACCGGTGGGCAATACGTCCATGGCAAGGCTGATAGAGCACATGACTGCCGGGTTGGATGAAGATGCCAATATGAAGGTGATCGCCATGGATGGTTATGAAATTCGTGAAATTACTTATGACGATTATGTGGAGGGTGTACCCAACGATGATGTTACGATCTGGATAGTCCTGGCTCGCCACGTAATCGACATCGATGTAGAAGAGACCGGCTACGACAAAGCTGCCAACCTGCAGATGGCCCGCAAAATGGCGCTGCAGTTGAAGAGCGGGTTGGAAAAAGCCGGCCTGACCAGTCCCACTGGTCCCAGTGCTGCTCCGACCGGCGCCACTCCCGATGCCCAACCAGGCACTTCGGCGGCGGTGGTGACCGGCAAGCCTCTGGATGAGCCGGTGCAGGTATCTAATACCAACAATATAGCGGGGGTAAGAAATGGACCCACTGCACCGACCACCTTCACGGTCACCAGCCCCCATCTGATAACCCTGATCACCAACTATCACTGGAATAATGCCAGGGGAGCGGCTCCCGGCACCATCGCCCTGCAGGGCAGTGACGGCAGGAAATATGG
>CAZOZX010000200.1:0-2662 GCA_964584415.1 uncultured Syntrophomonas sp. | reverse complement strand
ATAGTACGGTACTTTTCATGATGGGGATCCAGAAAGTGCACATCACCAGTTGCAACAACCGGCTTTTTTAACTTTCGCCCCAAATTTACTATCTGCCGGTTCAGTTCCAGTAACTCCTCTTCTTCTCTGACTATTCCTTTCTTGATCATAAAGGAGTTGTTGGAGCGCGGTTGAATCTCCAAATAATCATAAAAAGAGGCTATTTTCTCCAATTCTGCTGGGCCGGCTCCGGCCACCAGCGCCCGGAACAATTCTCCAGCTTCACAGGCCGTACCCAGTAATAAACCCTCCCGGTGTTTGATCAGTTCCTGGCGCGGTATACGCGGTTGACGATAAAAGTTATCCAGGTAACTCAGGCTCACCAGTTTATATAGATTTTTAAGTCCGGTGACATTGCAGGCCAGCAGGATTATGTGCCAAGGTTTTTGCTTTTTATCTTTCTCAACCAAGTAACCTTCGACACCATATATTATCTTGATCTTGTGGTCAGAACCCTTATTTACTTCTTTTTGGGCGGCATAAGCAATTGGGAAAGCTTGAATGCAGGCATGGTCGGTTATGGCTATGGCCGAGTGGCGCCATTGGGCCGCTCGTTTGATCAGGTCTTTGATTTCCGTCAAACCATCCATGGAACTCATTTTAGTATGGGCGTGGAGCTCGATTCTCTTCTTCTCACTGCCATCAATACGCGAGTCGGTTGGCAGCTGTGCATATTGTTCCAGGAATAAGGCAGTTTCCTTAACGCGAGCTTCAAATCGGGTGCTGCCCTTCACTTTAATCCGGTCACCTATTTGTATCTGGTCATCTTCTTCCTGGTTCCAATAAGCCTTCACTATTATGGAATCGTTAAAATCGGTCAAATAATAATAAGAAGCCAAATGCCCTTCCTGCATATTGACCACTTTTTTGTCCCAAACTTCACCTTCTGTTACAGCGGTTTTTATGCCTTCTTCCAAATCCGCTACCGGAACAGACTTCTCGCGAATGGACTTAACCAGCCGGTTCTTTTCATGGTAAGAGCCACGTTTTCCTTGACGTGTGCCTGATCGCAATGGGGCAATTACCTCCAACTGCCCCTCCGGCAAATATTCTTCTGCCTTTTTCGGGCGAGCCGCACCGCTCCGAAGCAAAACTCTTACCAGGACTTGCAGAGAGTATTCATGCCAAAACCAATCTGCTACCTGGGTACATAAATCCCCAGCGATTACCTGGTCGTAGATATCGTTGTGGCTGCATATCATATCAATCCCGCGATTTCTAAACTGCCATTTTATTGAGGACGATGTGAATAAATTATCCTTCTGTCCGAAAATATAGGACGATAGATCATCAAGTCTGGAATTGAGCAGATGGTGTAATGCAGTGTAGGACTCATCAAGAGTCGGCATGATCTGAATATTTTGCAGAAAATCATGGTGCAGCAGCAGTTGTCCTTCGGTATCCTTGACACAGGTGGTGGATATTGGTTCCGCGATCCGCACACCCAGTCTCCATGTCTTTTGGGTTTGGTCTACCTCAACCTTCTCGATCCAGGAATTTTTCCATAATGAAATCAGATTCTCGTTTACTTTATCCCTGATAAAAGCCTGGAAGCTTTGTGACACCCTTAATCCCCCTGATCCATAACTAGTTCAACCTGTCTATACTGTGCATACCCTTGGCTGTGGAGAGCCTCTTAATGACATCCTCAATCTCCACCTCAGGTGTCAAACGCAGCAGCAGCACTATTTCCAGTAAATCCCCCTCCAGGCGGTCCAAGCTGATGTTCTTGATCAGCACTCCCATCTCACCAAGTATTGAGCCAATAATACCTACCTGACCTGGACCGTCGTCGACGACTACTACCACGCCTTTGTATAATCTCGATCCTGTTATTTGTTCCTCAAACTTAACAAAATAAACCAACACAAAAAGGATTAACATAGATGTAACTACAGCTGGGATATACATACCTGCACCAACTGCCAAGCCTACGCACGCAACTCCCCAAAGCCCGGCCGCCGTGGTAAGACCTCTAACTGTAGATCCTTCTTTCATTATGGTGCCGGCACCTAAAAAACCAATGCCGCTGACGACCTGTGCTGCTATACGGCCAGGGTCGGCAGTGACGGTATTATGGTATTGATAATACATATCGAGAGATATAACCATAGCCAGGGCAGAACCAACACAGACCAGGGTATACGTCCTGAAGCCTGCGGGCCGGTTTAGGCTCTCTCTCTCCAGGCCTATAACCCCCCCCAGAATACAAGCCAGGGTCAATTTAAATATGATCTCGTAAGTTGACATAAACAACCATCCCAATCTTTATTTTTGGGCCAGTCCTTCATCAACAATGGCTCGAACAAAGGCCGTTACCTTTTCAATTTCGACTCGTTCGGCATCTTTTTTCCATCTTTTCTTCACTTCGACCTGATTTTCCTGCAGAGCTTTAGGACCAATTGTTATTTTTACTGGTATACCGATTAAATCGGCATCCTTAAACTTGACTCCAGCCCGCTCAGCCCTGTCATCAAGAATAGTTTCAACGCCCACCTTCCACAGCCGGGCGTAAATCCCTTCAGCCAGATCAACCTGGCTGCTGTCCCTGGTGTTGACAGGTATGATCACTGTATGGAACGGCGCAATTGAAGCCGGCCAGATAATACCGTCCTGATCGTTA
>CAZOZX010000199.1:0-2711 GCA_964584415.1 uncultured Syntrophomonas sp. | reverse complement strand
CCTGCGTAGCCAAGAAATATGAAGCGGCCCGGCCGGAAATGAAGGCCAGCGGCTATCGCGATGTGGACCTGGTCCTGACCACCCGGGAAGTGGGCCGGCTGTTCCGCTTGAACCGGCTCGACTTTGCCAAGCTGCCGCCGTCCTCCTTGGATTCCTGGATGGGGGATTTCACCGGGGCAGCGGTCATATTCGGCACCAGCGGCGGTGTCACCGAGGCCGCTCTGCGTACTGCCTATGAACTAGCCACCGGCGATGTATTGGATGAGGTTGAATTCCAGGCGGTACGAGGCCGGGATAACATCCGCGAGGCGGAAATCGATTTGAAGTGTACCAAGATAAACGTAGCCGTGGGACATAGCACCCGGGCTGCCCGCGAACTGATGGAACAAGTCCGGGCCGGCAAATCCAAATATCATTTCATTGAGATCATGGCCTGCCCCGGCGGCTGCATCGGCGGCGGGGGCCAGCCCTATATCCGCAGTGACGAACAGCGGGCAGAGCGCATCCAGGCCATTTACCTGGAAGACCGGGAGCAGAAACTTCGTAAGTCTCATGAGAACCCGCAGATCAAGACCCTGTACAATGATTACCTGGGCGAGCCCCTGAGCGAGAAATCGCACCAGCTGCTGCACACCCATTACCACCCGGCCCACAACCGCTACGCCGTGCCGGGCTGGAATCTCCAAGCCCAGGATTACCCGCAGGGGTATAAGCATTAAGATATATGTCTAAATGATCTAGCCTCGCTGTAAATTAAATAGCGAGGCTATTTTTTTCGTCATGATTCAGCAGGATTTCATCACCGTCCATTGGCAGAATTGTTCGCCGATGGTATAATTTTCTCAGTATAATGTGAACATTCTTTTTCATAATCTACTGTTCTGCAGAGGAAGCCATGAAACTGGAGTCGAAATTGGACGCTTGGGACTCCAGTGGAGCTAGTAGCGTAACCGGCCTTAGGGTCGGTTTTTTTGTCTTTAGAGAGGCCAAAAGCTGACCCCATTTGAAACCGACATTAAGAATTACCAAAAAACTCAATAGCTTGTTCCGAGTCTTTATTCCTGAAGCCTCAGGTATGGAAAAAGACTGATGGGCTAACCTGGAAACAGATTAACCTCCCGCTTTGGAAAGGAACAGCCTGAAAAGGCCTTATTATGCGTTTAAAGCTGGGATAGTCTGCTATTCCGGCTTTTATTTTTCTTTACCCATGATTTTACTGGGCAATTATTCCTCTAAACCTGGAACTGATGCGCAGGGTTTCATTGATGTACGTTAGAGATAGAAAAATATTTGGGAGGGAATGGGATTTGAGCAAAGTAGGAAAAAAGCAAACGGGAATCGTACTGATCGCACTATTGTTGTTGTTTTCCCTGCCGTTGTGTACCGGTACGGCTAACGCCGCCACCACCAGCCTCACGGTTACCAAACTGGCCAATGACGGGGAGACGGTGATCGATGAAAAGACCGTCGATTATGAGTGGCTGATGGACAACCTGCCGGTCATGGGCGATGGCGATACCCATTATTATCACCAGGGACCAGTATTTATCGACGATCCGGATGAAGAAACCCAGGAAGAACTGCGCTGGAATCCGGAAGAGGACACCAACGTGGAAAAAGATATGGGCGCGGTAATGGGCACCAACCTCACCGATCTATGCGACCTGGTAGGAGGCATGTCCAGCGGTGACACCATCGAAATACAAGCCAGCGACGGATTCAGCAAGGAATTTGCCTATGAGAATGTCTATGATTACTCAGACCAGGAAGGGCCAATGGTGGTCTGCTGGTACAAAGATGGCGACTACCCGGACAGCGGTTACAGTGACGGAATGCGGTTGGTCTGGTTCGCCGATGACAATGTCTTTGGCAATTGGAACTGGCACGAGGCCGCCGATGAAGAATACTGGTACTATTACCGCAGCGGGGGCGAAGAATATCCTACTACCACCGGGCTGTCAGTGCAGAACATTTCCGATTTGATCATATACAGCAATGAGGATCCTCCCGAGCCGCCAAAAGCCGATTTTTCAGCCAACAAAAGATCGGGTATAGCCCCGCTTACGGTGGAGTTTACGGATGATTCCTCCAATTCCCCCACCTCGTGGGAATGGGACTTCGACGATGACGGAACCGTCGACTCCGACGAACAAAACCCTGAATACGAATACACCGAACCTGGCGACTATACCGTGATACTCACGGTATCCAATAGTATGGGGGACGATAAGGAAGTCAAGACCGACTATATTACCGTCAAGGAACCGCCTGACACCGATATCCTGTTTGATGGAAAAGTATATCTCACCCCGGGTGAAACATTCACCCTGACCGCTTACGATTCGGGCGACGAATATACCGCCGACCAGGATACTGCCCTGGGAGCGCTGGATGCCGCCTCGATCGCAGGAGACTTCGACTATGAAATAACCGACAAGAATTATTCAGGATCCGGAACTCTGCTTTTGGACAACATCGAAAGTTACGAGCGCAGTGATCCGGGGTACTGGTATGTCTATGTTAATGATGTATATAAAGACAGTTACAGCAAGAAAAGCCATTCCCTGAACCTGGTCACGGTCGCCGATGGTGACGATGTCGATTTCTATTATGCAGAAGATATCGATGACCCCGCTGATGTGGATTCGGTTGCACCGGCAGCCCTGGCAGCGATAAAGATAAACGTTGACATAGCGCCGGTTACCAAACCG
>CAZOZX010000198.1:0-2740 GCA_964584415.1 uncultured Syntrophomonas sp. | reverse complement strand
GTGTCATTCCAACCGGAATAAATCACTGTGCCATAGTCCGACGCATAAATTGGAGCCCCTTGTAACGCGCTGATATCGATTGCCAGATGGTAACTGGTAAAATCGAATCCAGAAATAGAGCGATCGCCTGTTGGCCATAAAAAGGCTCCCGAACCAACGTACTGCGAAGTCGCCTGGCATCCACCAGGACCAGCGATCACCCTGGTTGCGCCGGACCCCGATGTGAATTCCAGGGGAACAATCCAAGAACGTATCTCCCGCCAACCATCCGGGATCATTACATACTCCAACCCATCGGTCACCGGATTGGTAATATCCATCCTGTTAGATGGCCAGCGGATGATATCCTCCACGTCGGCTTTGTACTTTTCAGCCACTTTTTCAAGCGTGTCGCCTTCATTCCATTTGTAATAGATGCCATTGGTGGGCGGAATGGTCAATCTCCATCCGGGTTTGATAAAAGTGGGATCGTCATTTAATTGGTCATAATTTGCCCACAAAATTGTTTCAGGGGAAATATCAAATTTCTTGGCAATTGCAAAAATTGAATCGCCTTCCTCAACCGTATACTTGATCGCGTACATGCGTTGACCTTCAGGGATGGTAGTATCCAGCTGAGCAGGTCTTACCAGGGAGAATTCCCCTCCGCCACTACTTAAGGAAGGTAAAGTCAATTGGTCAGGTGAAATTGTCAATTCAGGCTGAAATCCATCCTGATTTTTCGTTAATGGATCAAATTTGAACAAAATGGCAAGCATTCCTACAACAAGAGCTAACGTTCCAATCCAGGAAATAAAGCTCTTCCAGTTAGGTAGGTTGCTTATCTTTCTTACGACTGGCGCGGGTGCCGGTTTCGGTTCCACTACAGAGGATCTCTTGGCCATTATTCCTCCGTCAGGTTTTCAAGGAATTCCTGGTTATCCTTGGTACGTGAAAGCCGCTGTAAGATCGCTTCGGTTGCCACAGCCGGATCCATTCCAGCTCCCTGCGGAGGTGTGGCAATCATCTGAAGATACATCCGCCGCATTAACCAAACGCGAGACAGGATATCCGGTCCTAAAAGCAGATCTTCGCGTCGGGTAGACGAACGCTCGATGTCAATCGCAGGGAAAATTCGGCGTTCCTGAAGCCTGCGGGAGAGATGTAATTCCATATTGCCTGTCCCCTTGAACTCCTCATAGACAACGTCATCCAACCGCGAACCGGTATCCACCAATGCAGTTGAAAGAATGGTCAGGGAACCACCCTCCTCAATATTACGCGCTGCTCCAAAGAATTTTTTCGGGGGATACAACGCGGAAGGGTCCATACCTCCTGATAGGGTCCGTCCAGAAGGATTAACGACCAGGTTATACGCCCTTGCCAGACGGGTGAGGGAGTCTATTAGGATCACTACGTCCCTGCCAAACTCCACCAGACGTTTGGCGCGCTCAAGGGTGATTTCTGCAGTCCGTACATGAGCACTGACCGGTTCATCAAAGGTAGAAGCCACAACTTCAGCATCCACCGACCGATCCATATCCGTAACTTCTTCAGGTCGTTCACCAATTAATGCAATGATGAGATGCGTTTCGGGGTAGTTGGTGGTAATCGAGTTGGCAAGTTGTTTCAAGATGGTGGTCTTTCCAGCTTTTGGGGGAGAGACAATCATGCCGCGCTGCCCGCGTCCTATCGGGGCAATGAGATTGATTAACCTTGAGGAAAGAATACTCCTGTCCGTCTCAAGATCAAATCGCTGATCAGGGAAAATCGGGGTGAGGCTTTCAAAGGATTTTCTTCCCTTCATTTCTTCAGGAGGTATTCCGTTTACACTCTCAACTTTAAGAAGACCATAATGACGTTCAGCATCACGAGGTGGACGAACCACACCAATGACCAGGTCGCCCATGCGAAGGTCATATCGTCGAAGCTGCGCCTGTGAAACATACACATCTTCGGATCCGATCGAATAATTGGTACGCAAAAATCCAACTCCTTCCGGAGTAATTTCCAACACGCCGCCCCTGACTTCTATCCCCTCTTTTTCAGCTTCTGCACGCCGGATATTGATAATCAGGTTTTCTTTTTTTAGTCGGTTCGCATTGGGTACCTTTAGCTCTTCTGCAATTTTCCGCAGCGAGGATAAGGATTCGTTTTCCATATCAATTATTTTCATGTTCAATCATCCATATTCGAATATTAGTTACATCTCCACTGAAAAGACAGGACATGTTGACGCGCATAGATTTTATGGGTTGGGATTTGTAATAATCTTAAGTTCCAAAATTCTTGAGGGGTCTTTTTGACTTGAACTATATCGTGATGAGAGTATATCATGGATGAAATTGCAATGCAAGTCAAGGGGTGAATATTTTCAGGTACAATTGGCGAAACAATTAAAGATTAGAGGTACTTCACAGATGACAGGAAGTAAGCAAAAATTTTTTTTCATAGGCATATTAATCTTCTTTTTAATCATGCTGGCAGCCTGCAACAAAGCCGGTGCAACCGCACCCACAACTCCGCTTGCCGAGCCAACCCCCACATCACTGCTTACACCAAACCCAATTATACAGACAAACCCAAGCCCCACCTCTACACCCACCATTGAAGTAGCTACTTGCGAACCCAATCCGTATCAAGCAGCTCCGGTTTATGATGAAAAATTGCTGCATTACTTTGAAACCGAAGATCGTTTTGTGGTTTTAACGATCGATGACGGCTGGTCGGATGAGGTTCTAAACGCATTTCTGGATATCCT
>CAZOZX010000197.1:0-2761 GCA_964584415.1 uncultured Syntrophomonas sp. | reverse complement strand
CCTAATTCAAGGTATTAAGTGAGGAGTCGGGCAAGGTGGATGAGAATAGATGCAAAGGATTACCAACCCTGTAAGATACGTACTCTCTACCGTAATATCTATAGTTCTGGCTTCATATGTTTATATTTATTTCATTGATTTAGGCAAGGATCTGGGCTTTCAGAGTGTAAAGTTCATTGTATGGGCCTGGTTTGCTGCTTTGGGATGGCTGGTGGTCACTCTGAAGATGCTTGATATTAAAGGAGATTGGCTGGATAAATACTACCTTCCCAAATCCTTTGAAATGAATGGCAAGCTGTATGCTGGATCAGGCGTTAGGCTCTATAAGAAGTTCATGTTTAATGGTGACATTTATAATAGAATCCTCCGAAAATTTAAACCTGCCCACCGAATAATAAGTAATCGCAGCAGCCTGGTCGTATGGGAAAAAGAATCCAGGGCAAAGGAATTTGGCCATCTGATTCACTTCATAATGGGTTTAATCGCGCTAATCTATGCACTAACAGAAGGATATTATCAAGCGGCCATATATTTAGCTATTCTTAATATCCTGTTCAATTTGTATCCGATCATGCTGCAAAGGTATAACCGGGCCAGGATATATCGGATACTTAACATTGTTCCTATCAGCAATAAAGGAGAAAGCAAATGACCGGACTAAAAAAACCGGCTGGCACCACTCCTGATTTAAAGCACGATATACTGCGGCGAATGGGTGGAGTTGTTACCTTTATCATTATTACCGCCCTAATACTCTTCATTTCGGCCGGGACAATCAAATGGTTCTATGCCTGGCTGTATCTAACCGCAACCGTATTGGCGGTAATTATCAACGCTATCTATATGCCGGCGGACTTGATTGCCGAACGGGGCCGCAAGAAAGAGAACGTGGAGAAGTGGGATCCTATCTTAAGTGGGCTGATGGTTGTTCCCTGGCTGGTTTCTTTTCTGATTGCGGGCCTGGATGTGAGGTGGGGATGGTCCCCGCAACTAGCGGCTGTATGGCACTGGAGCAGCCTCATATTTTACCTGCTTGGCAATTTCCTGATTTTATGGGCTATGACGGCCAACCACTTTTTCTCCACCGCAGTGCGGCTCCAGTTCGATCGAGGCCAGACGGTGTGCAGCAGCGGACCATATCGCTATGTGCGTCATCCCGGTTATGTAGGCATGATCGTCTACAACCTGGCCACCCCAATTGCCCTCGGATCATTCTGGGCCCTGATACCGGCCTTGATCACGGGTGGTTTATTTGTCCTCCGTACCTGGCTGGAAGACAAGATGTTGCTGTTAAAGCTACCTGGATATGTGCAATATGCCAACCGGACCAAATATCGTTTAATACCTGGATTATGGTAGAACCACTGTGAACTTGAGTTTAGAAATGATACTAACTGGATTGGTCCGCTGACGGGTCATTGCTAACGCAATTTATCCCGGCCTGACCGGGCAGGAGAAGGGGCCAGAACACCAGCCAGGGCGCCCAAGGCTCCCGATCCCAGGGCGACTACCGCATCGGGAATCGGTTTGTCCAGCATGGAGAGGGTGATGATCCCGGCAATCGACAGCACCGTGACCAGGCCCAGGAATTTGATCACACTTAGGTAAACCGGTAGATCGTCAGGATCATGGGGAGGCAGGGAATTCATATCGCTCATATTTCCACCTTTCTATGCGGTACATTAAACCGCAATTATTTACTGTCTCTATATACTATGTACATGGCCTGGATATCTCTACTAAAATATGTGAATTCGGTTCGGCTTTCTCTTTTCTTCCGCCGGTCCGCATAATGAATTAAAATATAGTAAATTTGCCACCTATATAATGGTGGCGAATATCAATTGGATATACTGGATGTATATAGCTATTTATTTGCATGAGAGGATGGTTGGAGTGATAGCGAAGAAGATGCAGGGACCGGTGGCCAACAGTTCGGTGGTCCGGGCTATGTTTGAGGAGGGTAAACGCCTGGCGGTCCTGTATGGTCCCGAGAATGTTTACGATTTCAGCCTGGGTAATCCCAATGTCAAACCACCCGAAGAAGTCAACCAGGCGGTTATCGAAGTACTCCGTGAATATGATCCCATGAATGTTCACGGTTATATGAACAACTCCGGTTATGAAGATGTCAGGAGTGCTATTGCCCAGTCGCTGAATAAAAGGTTTGGCACGGCTTTTACTCTTAATAATATAGTGATGACAGTAGGGGCGGCCGGGGGATTGAACGTTATCCTGAAAACCTTGCTTGATCCTCAGGATGAAGTCATCGTTTTTGCGCCGTTCTTTGGTGAATACCAGCATTATGTGAATAATTATGACGGCTGCCTGGTAGCGGTGCCCGCTAATCCGCCGGGATTCCAGCCTGATCTGCAGACCTTCCGTGCCAAGATAACGCCCCGCACCAAGGCGGTTATCATTAATTCGCCCAATAATCCCACCGGGGTGATCTATCCCGTGCAGACCATAATAGAGTTGGCCGCGATCCTGCGGGAAAAGCAGCAGGAATACGGCATTGATATCTACCTGATTGCAGATGAGCCTTACCGTGAACTGGTATACGATGGCGCTGATGTACCTTATCTGACCAAATATTACGAGAACACCATAGTCGGCTATTCGTTCAGTAAATCATTGTCCCTGCCTGGCGAACGGATTGGGTACCTGGTTATTCCTGACCAGGCGGCTGACTTTGAAAATATAATAACCGCCGCCAATATTGCCACCCGGATAATGGGATTCGTTAATGCCCCTTCACTTT
>CAZOZX010000196.1:0-2773 GCA_964584415.1 uncultured Syntrophomonas sp. | reverse complement strand
TGAAAATGTCACGGGGGATGATGGCTTCATGGCTGTTTTCTACATAATACTGTGGAACGATGCCATGGTTCCTTACTCGTGTTTTCGTGAGGAAGTCGGTGGTATATGTTTTCTGCAAGAGGGCATCGCCGATATATTTTTCATTTCGCAAAATCTGGTTGATGTTGCTGGTATACCACTTTTCATTGCCAGCTCCGTTAAGAATGCCGTCCGCCTCAAGGCCCCGGGCGATTTTAAGCATACTGGCTCCCTCGAGGTATTCCCGGTAAATGCGTTTTATGATGATAGCTTCATCCGGGACAATGATCAGGCGCTTATTTTCATCCTTGGTATACCCAAGGAAGCGGTTGCAGTTGACCTGGATTTCACCCTGTTGGTAGCGGTATTGCAGACCAAGCTTCACGTTCTGACTCAAAGACTGACTCTCCTGCTGAGCGAGGGAAGCCATGATAGTAAGCATGACTTCGCCTTTGGAATCCATGGAATTGATATTTTCTTTCTCGAAATATACGGCGATGCTTTTTTCTTTCAGCTGCCGGATGTACTTCAGGCAGTCCAGGGTGTTACGTGCAAACCGGCTTATGGACTTGGTAATGACCATATCAATATTGCCCGTCATGCACTCATCGATCATGCGGTTGAATTCCTCACGCTTCTTGGTATTGGTGCCGGAGATGCCGTCATCCGCATAGATGCCTGCCAGCGTCCAGTCCGGGTGGCCGTTGATGTATGCCGTGTAGTGATCTATCTGCGCTTCATAGCTGGTGGCCTGCTCGTCACTGTCCGTGGAGACTCGGCAGTAGGCAGCTACACGGAGTTTTACTTTTTCCTCATCTTCCTTTTTGCCTCTGGCATGCTTCCTGGCTGGGAGCACGGTGACGTTTTTGCTTACATTCACATTTACACCTCAATTTCTATCAGACTGTAGGCGTATTCCGCCTGTTGGAAGGGGTCTTCGAACCGTTCGGTACCTTCTTTGGCTCGGAAGGTGGAGGAATAAACGACTTCATCCTTCACTTTTAGTTCATTGACCCTACCGAGTTTTTCCGCCCGTTTGATACGTTCTGCTTCGACTGACTCAAAAATGTGTGGCTCTATAATTGCCGGATAATAATCGTCGCCGAGGTAGCGGACATTCCTGAGCATCTTTCCGATGACGGCATGGGAGATTAGGATTCCAGCCTTTTGTGCAGATGTCGCCAAGGAATCACCGCTTAAATATGCAAGGAATATAGTCTTTATCTGCTCAGCGGCTATCTCATCTATTACGGCTTCGCCATTTACTATCCGATAGCCAAATGGTGTATGGCTCATTTATATCACCAGCCTTTCTTTTAGCGTAATGCCACATTTCATTTCAAAACCTATCTCTGTCCGGGAATAAACAATAATCCGGTTCACCAAAGTCTTGAAAACATCTCCGTCGAAGCGTTTCAACATGGTTGCTTTAGTGGCATATTGCAGCAAGGCACTCACTTCGCTCAAATGCTGGTTCCCGCTCTGTAGTAAGCGGTTTAAAGACTCTTTTTGGCGTTGCAGTCGATCGGCTTCCTGTAGTAAATTATTACTGCTTTTCTTATAAACCACACGGTCGAGATAGCCTTTGGTCATTAAAGTGACCAGCACATTTTGTTGTTCAGCGTTTTCCTCCAGCTTTTTCTCGATGTCTTGAATGCTGACGAGGCTATCGCTGGTATTCAAATCGCGCAGCGCAATCAGCAAAGGCTTCAATACGGCTTGATGGCCGAAGATAAGTTTATTCATCATCGTAACGAAGGTATACTCAAAACTGGAATCCGGGATGTACTTCATAGAACATTTTCCGATGTTTTCAATATGAGTGGAGCAGCACCATGCGATGTATTGGCTACCGCTAGAGTGGGTTCGGCGTTTAAATGTGCCGCCACACTGGCCGCAGATGATCTTGCCGGAAAAAGGGTATCGGTTCAGGTATTTCTTGCTGCATTTTTCCACGCCTTTTTCTTTGCCCCGCTGCTCAATGACTTTCTGAACCGCTCCAAAAGTCTCGCGGCTGATAATCGGCTTATGATGATTGCGAATCAGATATTGCTCTTTCTCGCCGTCGTTCCTATGTCTGTTGAACTGACTATCGCTATAGGTCTTCTGAAAGATGGCATCGCCAATGTATTTTTCGTTCCCAACCATACTTCCGATAGTGGTAGCCTTCCAGCGGCCGCCTTTTTTAAAGAGAATGTTGCGTCGGTTCAGAGCATCCGCAATCTTGTGAAGGCTTCTCCCGGACAGAATTTCGGAAAATATTAACCGGACGATTTCCGCCTGCTGTTCATTCACAACCAGTTCGCCATCCACGGCATCGTAGCCATAGGGGGCACAGCCAATTTTGTAGGTGCCATTTTGGAATCGTTTTTGAATGGACCATTTATTGTTCTCGGCAATGGATGCCGATTCACCTTCGGCCAGTCCACTGAGGATCGATAGCATGAGTTCACTTTCCATTGACCCGGTGTTGATGTTCTCGTTCTCGAAATAGATGGAAATACCAAGTTTGGTCAGTTTGCGGACCATCTCCAGGCAGTCCATGGTGTTTCGGGCAAACCTGCTTATGGACTTAGTTACAATGAGGTCTATTTTCCCTTGTTCGCAGTCGGCGATCATCCGAAGCAGCTCAGGCCTTTTTTCCTTTTTGGTGCCCGTTATGCCCTCGTCATAGTAAAGCCCGACAAACTCCCATTCCGGATTAGCCTTGATGTAGGATTCGTAATGCCTTATCTGGGTTTCAAGGCTGACCAGC
>CAZOZX010000195.1:0-2838 GCA_964584415.1 uncultured Syntrophomonas sp. | reverse complement strand
TACCCGTTTAAATTACGTCTTTTATTTCGCATTACATTTGGCTTGAATTTATTAACCCCCCTACCTTCAATATGCGAAAATTCGCGTGTCTCTAAGCGGCCGATGTCCTAGACAAGAGCTGTAGAAATCGTCCTACCCCCTCCCATATATTTCCATTTACTTATTATTACCGTGTAACCGGTTATGGCAGGACAGGCAACATGAAATAAGATTCTCTATTACCAGAGCCTGGCTCATATCTTCCCGGATCTCAATATCATGGTGGACCATACTAGCCAGGGTAAGCCTGCCCTCCTGGGAACATACCTCACACAATGGACTTCGCCTCAGCTTCGCCTGTCTGAGTCTTTTCCAAGTATCGCTATGGTAGAACTTGTCCGCCCGCTTGTCTCGCCTATTACGGTTATATTCCCGATCCCCCGCGCGTTTCAAGGATTTATGCTGTTCACAATAACCACCTGTACCACCTGGTACTGGCACGCCGCAACCCAGTGCACGGCATGGAACCATAGGCCTAACAGGAGACATTATTCTTCATCCTCCTCATCTTCATCATCCAGAGCCCCATGCTCACAGGTTAATAACTGGCCACCGCAAACAGGACACTCCTCTACGTCGCAACCACAGTGATGATACTCTCCAGGCATTACCCTGCAATCATGACAGGGCCCGATCGGTGTCTCGTTCAGTTCTGACCAGACTGATTCTTCCCCGAACCTTATCGGTAAATAATCAACTCCATCATATTTGACCGCTAGAGGAGAACATCCACCCGGGGCATTGTAAGGCTTTCCGCACCATTCGCATTTATACATTAGCACCTCCTTATATGCCCTATATACCAGCAGCCAATTCGCGGATCCTAGCTTTAATTCGATGCTTTACTGTTTCCTGTTGGAAACTAAAATCTCCAGAGTATAGTTCCGGCATGGCTCCCATCGCAGCATCATAATGGTAAACATACTCACCAATACTATCTGGATCAACGTTGCCTATAGCATCCTCTAGAATAGATGCTGATTCTTTTAAATTTTCAATCTCTTGCCTGGTGGCTTCCAGCTGAGCTATTAATTCTTGTCTGGCTTTGTCACGCACGGCCCAGGCCTTGGCAGCAACGGCCAGAACATTATTTGAGGCTTCCAGGGTGTCAGCGTCAGCTGTTATTAATACCCCATATTTTTCCCGGTTTGCCTGTAACAGGTTTAATGCCTGTTCAATCGGGGCTATTTCCTTGTTGATCTGGTCCAGTTTATTAGCGGTTTCTTTGATTAATTGGTTTTTCTTATCTGTGGGAATACAACCGGGATGCAGTGTTCCCCTAGGATCAGCAAAGGTGCCCAAACTTTTCTGCCACTCTAAGTCCCTTTCAAGCCGCTGCTTATTGGAAATCATCACACTGTATTTATCTTCAAGTACGTGCAAGGCTATGCCACCAGTACGAGCAAAGGCTTCCAGGGTGCCCTTAATCCGATCAACTTCGCTCAGTGCAGCATTAACTTTCTTAGCAGTTTCAACTGTAGAACCTCCGCGCATTTCTTCAGCAACCAGCTGCCCCCGCACTGTATTTAGGTTTGAAACTGCCTGGGAAAGTTCACCCTGCAGCCGGTTGGTCGAGTTAATTAAAAAGCCGCTGTTGCGCTCCATTAGTTCAGTTACTTTTTCTATGGCCGATAATACCTTTTCCAACTCTGACTGAGCCTTTTTTACCTCAGTTACTTCGTTGATATTTGAATATACCTTCATTGTTGATACCTCCGTTATATTTTTTTGAAAAGTCCCGATCCCGTACACAGGAAAAGAAGAGGGCTCGATCGATGTCGAAACGTGTTGCCTTAGGGATTCAAAGCCCCCCTGGGTGGCCCTGGGCGGCTCCCGGCTATCCCAGGAAAGGTTGTCTATCATAAGATCACCCCTATTCCCTGACAATGCCGATCGCTCTGAACCGGCCGCGCTTGTCAGTATCCTCCAAATAAGCAACCTTATCACCGGGTTTGAGATCCATGAAGTCGATGGGTTCCACTACACCTGTTCGATGGAAGAACACCACCTTGCCCCCGCCATCAGGTTGGATAAATCCATAAAAGCCTTTCGGAATTATTCTATTAATGGTCCCGGTCTGTGTGCTTACGGGCATTTCATCTAAAAGCGCTTCGACCTCGCTGACCAGATCCTGTCCTGTGTAATCGGTTTTAATCCGGTACCGGACTTTCATTCCCTCGCGTATATCTTCGAAATAAGCCCAACCGGTCAAATCTTGTTTATGCCAGAACAGATCTTCGCCGCCATCATCGGGCTTAAGAAACCCAAACCCTCTAGCAAAAACCAGTTTGCTAACCATTCCCGTTCTGCAATCATTCATTATTTACACCTCATTACTTAATATTTTTGCTTACCACCGGTTTCCATGAGCCTTTTTTGCCCTTTTCGGATAACCATCAGAATCGATATATATAAACTGAATTTCGCCCCCAGCGGTTAGTGCCAAGCCGATAACCGGTATCTCTTTCCGATTGCCATTATCATCATAGGTAATAGCGTTAAAGCTAAACCGGTTATCAGGAACTGATATGATTTGAATAATCTTGTCACCCATAATTCCTCCCCCTTTCTCATTCATTTTCTAGGTAATCAGGTTCCCCCCAAACGCTTTCACTGTATTCCCCCTCTGTTTCCTAATTAACGATAGCCAGGTTTTGAGCTTGTTTATAGCCATCTTAGGAACTCATTTGTAGTCCGGTCCAATCAGGCTTAGCCAGGAAAGCCAGCTTAATTCGCACTCCTTTTATATATATGGGTAAATTAACTTATTTTTAATTAATAGAAACAAACATGGCTATT
>CAZOZX010000194.1:0-2839 GCA_964584415.1 uncultured Syntrophomonas sp. | reverse complement strand
GATAATATCATTCCAGGGAATTTTCTTAAGCATTCAACCACCTCCGCGCCATATTGAAAATATGATAACATAAGCAACGGCGGTTGTTTCCGGCCAATTATTTCCCCTCCTGCTACTTAATAGCAAGTCAGCCAGAAGTATATTCAATTAGTATGTGAAAATCAGAAAAGCGGCTATGAGCATAGCCGCTTAAGTTTATCGTATCAACAAATGTTAAATTTACCCATATTATAAGTAATGGACCGTATATTAGCCACCGCCGCCGATGGGATCAGAATCGTTGAATACGCCTGGTTCCAGACAGTTATCACCATCTTTTTTAGGACAATTGTTAGATTGAGTTTTTTTCATAACCTCATCCGCTTTGCTTATATCTTTGCTCTTTTTAGCCACATCATAGCCTCCCTTCCTATTAATATTGGATCGTTATTAGTATCGTTTCAATCGATAATTTCTATACTACTAATAAATGTCCGTTAATTTTTCCGCTCAATATAAAAGCCCGGAATTACCGGGCTGAAAATACTCAAATAATAAAAACGTAAATAAAATCCAAACGGATCAGATACCGTTGTTTACTTAATCCCTATCTCCTCATCGGTCAGATAACAGGCCGGGTCAGACTCCCAGAAGTCCCCGGTTACTGCTTCAGCGCGGGTTCTGAAGTTACCATTACAATTGTTTAGATACTGGCATTTTGCGCAACGTCCCTTTAAGAGCGGTTTGCGATCCTTCAAACCGGCCAGAATCGGATGGGAAGTGTCCTTCCAGATATCACCGAATTTACGCTCCCGGACATTGCCGAAGGTAATGTGCTGGGTAAACTGGTCGGGGTGCACATAACCGGCGGGATCGATTTCGCCAAAGGCAATCCCGGACCGATTTCCTCCATTCATACTAATCAACTGTTTAATAGACTCAGCCTTTTCCGGATCTTCCTTAAGAGTACGCAGGTAAAGATATACCCCATCACAGTGGTTATCGACGGTCAAAATTTCCTTTTTCAGGCCCCGCTCTTCGAAATCGATAGTGCGGCGGATAATGGTCTCCATCGCCTGCCGGGACTGCGCCGGGGTGACGTCCTCATCCACCATCTGGTTGCCGCGGCCCGAGTAGACCAAGTGGTAGAAACAAACCCGGTCGATATTTTCCTCTTCAATGAAATCAAATATATTATCCAGCTCGGCCAGGTTGTGACTGTTTATGGTGAAGCGCAATCCCACCCGCTGGCCAACCGCTACGCAATTCTGGATGCCCTCCATGGCTGCCTGGAACGCCCCGGCCCGCCCCCGGAACTTGTCGTTGACTTCCCGCAATCCATCCAGCGAAATGCCCACGTATCCAACCCCGATATCCTTTATCCGCTGGGCAATATCACGGGTAATTAAGGTCCCGTTGGTGGATAGGGTGGGGCGAATGCCCTTGTCCCGCGCATATTCAGCCAGTTCAAAAAAGTCGGGGCGAATCAGGGGTTCCCCGCCGGAGAACAAAAGCACCGGCACCTTGAAATCGGCCAGGTCATCGATCAATTGCCGGGCCTCTTCGGTGTTTAATTCACCGGCATATTTCTTAGCCTCTGAATCCATATAGCAATGGATACACCTCAAATTACAGGTTCGGGTAGAATTCCATACCACCACTGGCCCAGAACCGATGGTAGTCCCATGGGTTGCCCCCCTGGAACCGATATTGTAGCGCAGGGAGTCGCCAAAGTATTCATCATTAAAAAGCAATTTCGTTATACTGATCATATTCCGACCCTCTCTAATCCGTCATCAAAAAAGCAATTAACTGCTTATCTACAGAGTATATCAAATCATTACTCTGGTCTGAAACACTTCATATTATACCAGTTTATCGCGATTTTCTTAGAGTAAATTTCCTCCAGCCGCTGGAAAGGTTTGCGGCCAACGGTTAATTATCCACCCCCCATCAAATAATAAGAAAAATGGAGGTGGATACACTGGAAGCATGGACAGGTTTTAATCCCGGGGCATGGATGCACGATATAAATGTCCGGGACTTCATTCAAAGAAATTACACGCCTTATAGCGGCGATCATTCCTTTCTGGCTGACCCTACCGATGATACCGTTCGCCTGTGGGCCGAATGCCGGGATCTGCTCCGGCGCGAACATGAAGCTGGAGGAGTGCTGCGAGTTGACCCCCGCACCCCAATAAATATAACCAGTCATCGACCCGGCTATATAAACCAGAGACTGGAAAAGATCGTCGGGCTGCAAACCGATGAACCCTTAAAGCGGGGTATCAATGTCTTCGGCGGCTTGAATACAACCGTCAAGGCCTGTGAAGCCTATGGCTGTGAACTCGATCCACGGGTCAAAGACATATTTACCACCTATCGGCGTACCCATAATGAGGGGGTCTTTGCCGTCTACACCCCGGAGATAAGAACGGCGCGCCGGGTAGGCATAATAACCGGGCTGCCCGATTCGTACGGGCGCGGGAGAATAATCGGCGATTACCGCCGGGTAGCGCTCTATGGGGTTGATCGGCTGATCAAGGACAAGGAAGACGACCTCCTGGATATGAACCACGCCATGCGCATAGATATCCTGCAGCTGCGCGAGGAGATATATGATCAGATCCAAGCTTTAAGAGAACTCAAAAAGATGGTCCAGGATTATGGTTTCGATATCTCCTCCCCGGCCGTCAATGCCCGGGAAGCAGTGCAATGGCTCTATTTTGCTTACCTGGGTGCCATCAAGGAACAAAACGGAGCAGCCATGAGTTTAGGCCGAACCTCTACTTTCCTGGATATCTATATCAACCGGGATCTGCAGAATGGAGTGCTGGAGGAGTCTGAAGCCCAGGAACTC
>CAZOZX010000193.1:0-2842 GCA_964584415.1 uncultured Syntrophomonas sp. | reverse complement strand
TTGTAGGTTTTGAATTTGGAGGGTACGATGAACAGCCAATTACCTCGTAAAAATGATCTTATCAAAGAACTGGCTGAACTGCGTCAAAACAGTATGGAAATAGAATCAGCTTTAAATGCATTACAAATCGCTGGGGAGGATAGCTTAAGCCTCATAGAAATTGACGAAGTCAATCTTCCCGAGCCAGCCGAAGCACAAATAAAACGCCAAAACTTGATACTTGAAGGAATTAATCGCATATTACAGGCGGCGTTAACCAGTGAAACGGAAGAATCTTTAGGGAAGACCTGTCTTGAAGTGGCTCAGCAATTAACTCAAAGCAAGTTCGGATTTATCAATTTGATATCAGAAACCGGGTGTTTTGATGTCATCGCTATTAGTGATCCGGGTTGGGAGGCATGCCGGATGAATCGGGGCACCTGTCTGCTCCCGAGAGGTTTAGAAATACGTGGGATTCGCGGACGGACCATTAAGGATGCTAAAAGCATGTTTACTAATGACCCTGCTTCTCATCCTGATTTTATTGGCTTACCGGAGGGGCATCCTCCGCTTTCTGCTTTTCTGGGTACACCTCTTATCCAGGATGGACAGGTTATTGGCCTGATAGGTTTGGGTAATAAAACAGGCGGGTACGACGATCTCGATGCAGAAAACCTGGAAAAGATGAGTCATTCCATTGTCCAATCCTTAATGCGCAAGCGCACTGAATCAGCCCTAAGGAATAGCGAACAGCTGTACCGTAACCTGTTTGAGAACAATGAAGATGCATTTTTTATTGTTGAACCAATTTATGATGGCCTGGGAAAAACATGCGATGTTCGATTTATCAGGACTAATCAGAATATTGCCAAACAAACCGGGCAAATAGTATCTATGGTTGAGGGCAAAAGAATCACAGAGGTCTTCCCTGATATTGAGCCTTACTGGCTGCGGATGTGCGATAAAGTATTGGAAATAGGCAAACCACTGCATTATGAAAACTACAATGAGAGTACCCGGCGCTGGTATAACATTTTATATTTTCCCTATTCTCCGGGACAGGTCGGGGTGCTGCTTACCGATGTCAGCAGCCGCAAACATATGGAAGAAGATTTGAATCAGTCTGAGAAGAGGTTTCGAGCCCTGGTAACCTCCAGCTCGGAATTGTTATACCGCTTGAGTCCGGATTGGAAAGAAATGCTGCAGCTAAATAGCCAGGGTTTTTTGGTTAGTAATGAGAGTTCCAACCGCAATTGGCTGAATGACTATGTGCCTAAAGAAGATCAGCAATCGGTACTCGCGGCTGTTGCTGCTGCTATCAACGCCAAAAGTATATATGAATTTGAACATCGGGTAATAACTGCGGACAGCAATATAGGATGGATATGGTCCCGGGCTGTACCCATATTTAATGAACAAGGTGATGTGGTCGAGTGGTTTGGTTCAGCTGTTGATATAACTTCGCGCAAAATGGCTGATCAAGCCCTGCGCGAATCAGAGGAAAGATTCTTCAAGGTATTCAATAATAGTCCGGAAATGTTCGCAGTAGTAAGGATCAGTGACCAAAGGTATTTGGAGGTTAATCATAAATTTTTGGAACTGACTCAATACACCCGTGACGAGGTGGTGGGCAGGAGTGTTAAAGAAGTGGGATTATGGGCGGAAAGTGTTTCTTTTAAAAAAGACCTCTTGCAGACTTTGAATACCAAGGGCGAAGTGACCAATATTGAGGTTCGGTTTAGAACCAAATCCGGGCGAATATTCCCGGTATTATTGTCTAGTGTCAAGACCATGATAAACAAGGAATGGTGCCGGCTGCATTTTGCCCGGGATATGAGCAGGGAGAAGGCCCTGGAGGCCGATATAGCCCGCCTGGACCGGTTGAACCTGATCGGCGAGATGGCTGCCAGTATTGGACATGAAATCAGGAACCCGATGACTTCGGTCCGGGGCTTTCTGCAATTGCTGGGCGCTAAAGATGAATACCGCGATGATCAAGCCTTTTTTGAGCTGATGATAGAAGAATTGGACCGGGCTAACGCCATTATTTCGGAATACTTGAATATGGCCAAAGACAAAAATATTAATCTGCAGTCCCAATACCTCAATCCCGTGATTAAAGCCATATATCCTATAATAGAAGCCGATGCCAATCTCCGCGAAATCAAAGTAGAGTTGAACCTGAAGAGCGCTCCCAAAGTGTTGATAGACAAGAATGAAATTAGGCAGCTAATTTTAAATATGGCCCGTAACGGTCTTGAAGCAATGACTAACCGAGGCCTACTCACCATTGGCACCAAACGTGTACCAGATTCGGTAATCCTGTACGTCCGGGATGAAGGCTCAGGCCTGGCCCCGGAAGTATTAGAGAAGCTGGGCACCCCTTTTGTGTCTACCAAGAACAATGGCACCGGTCTGGGACTGGCGGTATGTTACAGTATTGCTGCCCGTCATAAAGCCACAATTGATTTAGAAACCGGATCTTCTGGTACCACTTTCTATGTGAAATTCCCGTTATCAGGTGAACAAGAGGTTCGAACCGCGGGGTAAACGTTGATGTCCTAAATCCCGGCCAGAAAAATCTTCACGGTGTTAAGGTACAGTTTGCTGTCGGTGGCGTAGGATTTAACATGGCCGGCCGCCGGAATCCTAAGTAATTGTGCGCCTGGGACCGCATTAGCCAAGATTTCACTATTGTTTATAGGTATATCCACATCGGCCTCACCGTGGATCAACAACAACCGGCGGTCGCTCAGATTGCTAATCTCTTTGATG
The DNA here is from genome assembly GCA_964584415.1 of uncultured Syntrophomonas sp. Lineage (GTDB taxonomy): Bacteria > Bacillota > Syntrophomonadia > Syntrophomonadales > Syntrophomonadaceae > PHAA01. Next base: position 88 of record CAZOZX010000193.1, on the reverse strand, counting down.
GGACTGACGGCTTCCATTCTTAACCCGGTCAACCTGGGTACCACGATGAAGAAAGCCTGGTTGAAAGGTACTGAGGGCAGCTCGGTCC
>CAZOZX010000192.1:0-2876 GCA_964584415.1 uncultured Syntrophomonas sp. | reverse complement strand
TAATTTCATCATGGCTATGCCGATCGGCGAGACCCCCAGTGTACGCCTGCCGGTCATGACCTGTATGGACGGCTTTATCACCAGTCACGCGGTGGAGAATATCGAGCTGCTGGAGACCCAGGCGGTGCGCCAATTTATCGGGGAATATAATCCCGAACACTATCTGCTGAAAAAAGAGAATCCCTTAGCGGTGGGACCTTACGACATCAGCCCCTATTACATGGAGCACAAGGTCCTGGAGGCGGAGGCCATGAAGGCAGCCAAAGCCCGCATCCTGGAGGTAGCCGCCGAGTTTGAAAAGATTTCCGGCCGCAAATACGGCCTGTTGGAAGAATACCGGATGGAGGATGCCGAACTGGCCCTGGTCCTGATCGGTTCAACCGCTGGGACGGCTAAAGCAGCCGTCGACCAGCTGCGCGACCGCGGGGTCAAGGCCGGATTAGTCAAAATCCGGGTATTCCGGCCCTTCCCCGGGGAAGAACTGGCCCGAGCCCTGGCTCAAACCAGAGCAGTAGCAGTCATGGATAAGTCGGAGGGTTTTTCGGCCAATGGCGGTCCGGTATTCGCCGAGACCCGCAGCGCATTGTACGACCTTCCGCAGCGCCCCTACCTGGTCAATATCGTTTATGGCCTGGGCGGCCGGGACGTAAAGACCGAGGATATCGAAAAAGTATTTGCCCGGCTGGCTGATATCGCCAGGACCGGCGAGACAGGTCCGGTGTACACCCACATGGGCCAGAGGTCAAAGGAGGAAACCGCATGAGCAGCGTTTATAGCCTGAAAAAAGAAGTAGAAAAGCCGGTCCGCCTCACCGGCGGGCACCGACTCTGCGCCGGCTGCGGTGCCGGAGTAGTAGTGGCCGGGGTGCTGCGCGCCCTGGATAAGGACGACCGCGCGGTGGTGGTTAATGCCACCAGCTGCCTGGAGGTTTCGACCTTTATGTATCCTTATACGGCCTACATGGACAGTTACATTCATTCGGCCTTTGAAAACTCCGCAGCCACCTGTGCCGGGGTAGAAGCCGCCTATAACGCCCTAAAGCGCCGCGGCAAGGTGGACGGAACCGTCAAGTTTATCACCTTTGCCGGTGACGGCGGAACTTACGATATCGGCTTTCAATCCCTGTCAGGGGCGATGGAACGCGGTCATGACATGGTCTACGTCTGCTACGACAACGAGGCCTATATGAATACCGGCATCCAGCGTTCATCTTCAACCCCGAGTTTTGCCCGCACCACTACCACGCCGGTCGGGTCAGTTCAACAGGGCAAGAGACAGAACAAAAAGGATCTGACCGATATCATGGTGGCTCACGGCATCCCTTACGTGGCGCAGACCGCCCCGCTGGGCAATTTCAAGGACCTGCACACCAAGGCCTATAATGCTATTTATACCGAGGGCCCCTGCTTTTTGAATATATTGTCCCCATGTCCGCGGGGATGGGACTATCCTATGGATAAATTGGCGGAGATCACCAAGCTGGCAGTGGATACCTGCGTCTGGCCCCTTTTCGAGGTTGAAGAGGGAGTATGGCGGCTGAGCTATACCCCCAAAAAGAAACTGCCGGTGGAAAATTTTCTCCGCCCTCAGGGCCGATTCCGCCACATGTTCCAAAAGGGCAATGAGTGGATGATCGAAGAAGCGCAAACCTATGTGGACCAAAAATGGGACCGCCTGCTGCAGCGCGCCAGCGGTTAAAGACCAGGCACGGGTGGGTACAAATGCAGAAAATATTATGGTATTATACCTGTAAATAAGGGGGTTTTGCCTGTGGAACAGACAATGTTCACTAATGAGGTTATTATATCGTGGCTCCAGTATTTTTCCCAGAACATGGACATCAACCTGGCAAAACTGAAGATGCTGGACATCACCGGCAAGAACAAGAACCTGATCCCGACGGTCATGAACAACCGGGCGGTGCTGGTATTTACGGATGCCGGGCACCCGGATATCTTCTACGATATGTGGAATGCGGAACTAGGGGACTGTGTTATCTGGTACAACGAGGGCTCGGAACCATCCGGCGAGATGAAGCATGACAAGGTCTCCGATATGATCAACCGCGGGATCAATGCCTCGGCCGCCATGCTGATCCTGAATCCCAACGCGGCCAACAATTTTCAGATAGGCATGGAAAATAGCCGGTTCTCCTGCGGTTCGGTGCAGTATTGCTGCCGGGAGGTCCGGGCAGTTATTATGAATAAGCTCAACGTAGGGGACCAGGATAATATATGTATCATCTCCGGTGAAAGCATCGCAGTGGAGGCGGCCATGCTGGCCTCTGAAGGGTCAGTTATCGCGGTTGAATATGACCGCCGCGACAGGGTGACCATGAAGTGTAATGTCGACAAGTTTGGGCTTAACAATGTTATCATCGTGGATTCCCTGGAAAAGGGCGTCTTGGATGACCTGCCAGTGCCGGACATTGCTTTTATCGTTGCCTCACCGAAGATCGACAGTGAAATAAAGAATCTGCTGGCCGTAAACCCCGCCATGAATTTCGTGATCTACACCCTGGACTTTGAATTGCTGACCTCCCTGCCGGCACTGTTCCGGGAAAACGGCCTGGAGCGGATGGAAGCCATCCGGGTAGAGGTAGCGCGGGTCAACAGCAAGAACCTGATGGAACCTTTCCCATCTCCCTGGATCCTTTCAGCCCGGAGAGTCGAAGAAGGAGAGTAATATCGAGTTTCGGAGACGTAGAGAAGACCGTCTTGGTTTATTAAGACGGTCTTTTTTGGTGAGCTGATACCAATTTAAGGGTAGTAACACTGTAACACCGGACAGGAACGACAGCATTAATTTGCCAAATGACCACAATCCTGTTATATATGAATTATAAGACCGGAGAGAAGCGGAAGGAGCAGCAGCCT
>CAZOZX010000191.1:0-2915 GCA_964584415.1 uncultured Syntrophomonas sp. | reverse complement strand
TGCTCACCCGCCTCACTGCAAATTTATTTTAGTCTATGTGGATTTCCCCACAGATGTTAATCGCTGATTGTTGTTTTGGCACTGTTTTGATCCGCACCGGCAACAGAACCGTCCCTCTGCCTGCCTGGATAGCCTATACCCACCAGGGGTATTTATTTATAGTATACCTTTAGATTCATCTCAAAGCAATAGCTTACCTGTTTAAAAATTAGCCAGGGGAATAATTCTTCCCATAGGATTTAGGTATTTTATGACGGCTAAAAGACGAAAATAATCCTGTGAAAAATTCTGATAAAAGCAGGTGAATGGATGGAATACAGAGATATTGTGGCCAAATATGCTGCCATGCCCGGCGGTATAATCGAGGCCTACCACGATCTGGCCGATCAATACGGGTTCCTGCCCCAGGAGGCGATCATCGAAGCGGCCCGCGCTTTCGGCATTTCGGTGGCGGAAGCCTATGGGGTGGCTACCTTTTACTCCATGTTCAGTGTCAAACCCCGCGGCCGGAATATAGTGCGGGTGTGCCAGAGCGCCCCCTGTGACAGTGCCGGGAAAACCGATATGGTCGAAGCTCTGCAAAATCACCTGGGCATCCAGGTCGGTCAGACTACTCCGGACCAGCAGTTCAGCCTGGAATATACAGAGTGTGTAGGCCAGTGCCAGGCGACCCCGGTGTTTACCGTCAACGGACATCCCTACCCGGATGTGGCTCCCCAGGATGTAGGCGAGATCTTACAAAAATATGCCGCCGCAGCGGATAGTAAGGGAGGTGTTTAAACGTGGCCCAGGAAGTGCGCATCGTTCTTAAAAATCTCGGGCAGATCGACCCTACTAAAATGGAAGACTATGTAGCCCAGGGCGGCTATCAGTCCTTGCAGAAGGCCCGCTCCATGGCCGCCAATGATTTGATTGCCCTGGTCAGGGACTCCAGGCTCAGGGGCCGGGGCGGGGCCGGGTTCAATTGCGGCCAGAAATGGTCCTTTGCTGCCGCCAGCACGGCGGAAGAGAAATATGTGGTCTGTAATGCCGATGAAGGCGAGCCCGGCACCTACAAAGACCGCACTATCATGCAGAATGATCCTCACCTGCTGATCGAGGGGATGGCCATCTGTGCGCAGGCTATAAATGCCCGCCGCGGCTTCATCTACCTGCGGGGCGAGTACAGTTTCATGTTTGACCTGCTCAGCAATGCTATCCAGCAGGCCAAGGACGGAGGCTATTTGCAGGATTTCGATCTTTCCGTCCGCCGTGGCGCTGGTGCCTACATCTGCGGTGAAGAAACCGCCCTGATCGAATCATTGGAGGGCAAACGGGGGGAGCCGCGCTATAAACCGCCCTATCCCCCCGCGGAGGGATTGTGGCATAAACCGACCATCGTCAACAATGTGGAGACCCTGGCCAATGTGCCTGCCATTGTGGAAAAGGGCGCGGCCTGGTTCGCTGGTATCGGCGCTCCCTCCTATCCCGGCACCAAGCTCTTCACTTTGACCGGGGATATAACCAATCCCGGCTGCTATGAGGTACCCACCAACACTACTATCCGTGACCTGATTTACGGCAACGGCGGGGGTATCCCCGGCGGCAAAGCCCTGCAGGCGGTGCAGATCGGCGGTAATTCGGGAGCCTTTATTCCTGAAGCCCTGCTGGATACCGCTCTTGATTTTGATTCCATGAATTATGCCGGACTGACCCTGGGCTCAGGGGCAGTTTATGTGCTGGACGAGACCCGCGATATATTGTCAACAATTACCCGTATCCAGGCCTTCTTCGAGCATGAATCCTGCGGCAAATGCACTCCCTGCCGGGAAGGCACCCCGCGTTTGGTAGGTCTGCTGGAGAAAATCGGCAAGGGCGAGGGCAGCAATTTCGACCTGGATTTAATGATGAAGCTGGGCCGGGTGATGACTGTGACCAGTTTCTGCGGCCTGGGGATGGCGGCTCCGACTCCGCTGTTATCTGCGATCCAATATTTCCCCGGGGCATTCACCAGCCAGGTAACCAAGAAGACTTCGGAGGAGGGTTCACCATGGTAAACGCGACGATTGACGGCATGAAAGTAAGCGTGCCCGAGGGCACTACCATATTGGAAGCGGCCCGGACGATAGGGGTGCGGATACCCACCCTGTGCTTCCACCCCGACCAGTCCATCAAGGCCAACTGCCGCATTTGCATGTGCGCGGTGGGAGGCAGCCGGGTTTTGCAGGCGGCCTGCGCCTCCCCGGTTTATGAGGGCATGGAGGTCGACACCCGTTCCCCCGCTATTATAGAAGCGCGCAAAATCAACCTGCAGCTGCTGCTGGCTAATCATCCCCAGGATTGTCTGAACTGCATCCGCAACGGCAACTGCGAGCTGCAGGAGCTGGCGGCTGAATTCTATGTGCGCGATAATCCTTTTGAGCTGAAGACCCGCCACATGGAGAAGGATTTTTCCACCCCTTCGCTGTTCCGCGATCCGGACAAATGCATCCTGTGCCGGCGCTGCGTGGAGGTTTGTTCGGTGGTCCAGACCGTCAATGCTTACGGTATGCAGGGCCGGGGGGCGTCCACCATCGTGGTCCCCACCATGGGCGAAAAGCAGATCGAGAGCACCTGCATCATGTGCGGGCAGTGCATCCATGTCTGTCCGGTTGGAGCCATCAACGAGCTGGATGAGATCGACAAATTCATGGAAGCGGTGGCCGATCCCGATAAAATTATCGTGACCCAGATCGCTCCCTCGGTAAGGCTGGCGGTGGCGGAAGAAATAGGGCGGCGTACCGGCGACCTGCCCATGGAGTCATTCGTGAGCGCCCTGCGGCATGTGGGTTTTGATTATGTGCTCTCCACCAACTATACTGCTGACCTGACCATAATGGAGGAAGGCAGCGAGCTGTTGAAGCGCATCAAAGAAAACGACCGGCTGCCGGTGATCA
>CAZOZX010000190.1:0-2958 GCA_964584415.1 uncultured Syntrophomonas sp. | reverse complement strand
ATACGCAAAAATATAAACTCAAAGCTCTTAAATGATGAGACCTACCTATATAAAAAGGAGAAATCAAAACATGACAAGTTTCAATGAGCTCAAAATAGACCCGATAATCATGGCCGCCCTTGGTAATATGGGGTTTGAGGAGCCTACCCCGATTCAGGAAAAAACCATACCCATAGCCATAAAGGGCAACGATCTAATTGGCCGAGCCCAGACCGGTACCGGTAAAACTGCCGCCTATGGGATACCGTTGGTGGACAAATGTGAACTAAACCTGGAACAGGTCCAGGGATTGGTTATTGTCCCCACCCGCGAGTTGGCTATGCAGGTGGCCGAGGAACTGAATAAAATCGGCAGTCTGAAGAAAATCCGCTCCATACCTATATATGGGGGGCAAGAGATAGACCGGCAGATACGCGCGCTTAAAAACCGCCCGCAAATTATTGTTGGGACTCCGGGCAGGTTGATGGATCACTTGCGCCGTAGAACTATCAGACTAAATCAGATCAAAATGCTGGTACTGGATGAAGCTGATGAGATGCTCAATATGGGCTTTAAAGAAGATATTGAGGAAATACTTAAGCAAGCCCCTGGGGAACGCCAAAACCTTTTGTTTTCTGCTACCATGCCCGTCTATATTCAAAATCTGGCCCGTGAATTCATGAGAAGTCCTGAGATGGTTCATATAGATCCCCGGGCAGTAACCGTGGTCAATACCGAACAGCAGTATATGGAGGTGCCCGAAAAACAAAAACTGGATGTCTTATGCCGTCTGCTTGACATTCAAAATCCTGAACTAGCGATAGTTTTTGGCCGCACCAAGCGCCGGGTTGATGAAATTGCCGAGGCCCTAAGCAAACGCGGCTATTCAGCGGATGGGATTCACGGGGATTTGACCCAAAGTCAGAGAGATATGGTAATGCGCAAGTTTAGAAATGCAACCATTGACGTTTTAGTGGCCACCGACGTTGCCGCCCGGGGTTTAGATATTAGCGGGGTAACCCACATCTACAATTTTGATATACCACAGGATGCGGAAGGATATGTCCACCGTATTGGCAGAACTGGTCGGGCTGGAGAAGCCGGACTGGCAATTACTTTTGTAACTTCAAGAGAAATAGGCCACTTGAAATATATCGAAGAACTGATTAAACACAAGATGATTCGCAAACCTATGCCCACTTCCAATGATGCATTGGCAGGGCTGCAGCAGGTAGTAGTAAATAATTTGCTGCGGGTATCTGATCAAGAGGATATTCAGGTTTACAAAACGTTGGCAGAGAGCTTATTGGATGAATATGATTCAGTCACCCTCTTAGCCGCAGCTTTAAAGGTTATGACTCGTGAGCCAGAAGAGAAGCCCTTACCGGTTTTGACCGAGGCTCCTCCAATTCGTCTTAAGAGCGTTCGCAAAGCCAAAGAAATCAATACTGGCTATCGCGGTAAAAAAGGACCTGCCCGCAAAACTAGTCACCACCGCCCCCCGCAGCGAACTCACTAAGGGTAATTATCCTTTTGGGGGTCTTGTGCTTGATGATAGAGCAGGTTAGGCCAATAAGGGCATTTTATTGATATGAACAAAGAAGAAACAAAAAAATTAACTTCCACTTTGCAGGGAGACGGAGCCTTGGACCCCGGGCCTTTCTACCACGGAACAAAAGCCGACTTGAATCCGGGGGATTTGCTGGAACCTGGCTTTAGCTCTAATTATGGAGAGGGAAAGAAAGCCAACTTCATCTACTTTACCGCAACCATGGATGCAGCTATATGGGGAGCAGAACTTGCGGTTGGTAACAAGCCAGGTCGGATCTATCAAGTGGAGCCCACCGGTACCTTCGAGAATGATCCTAATTTGACCGATAAGAGATTCCCAGGAAATCCGACAAGGTCTTACCGTACCAAGCAGCCGCTGCGAGTAGTGGGTGAAGTCTTGGAATGGGAGGGACACTCTCCGGAGGTGCTCCAAAACATGTTAGATAACCTTGACAAGTTAAAACGGCTTGGTATTGAAGCAATTAACGACTGATGATCACGGGATAGTCGATTATATTGTGCACGGATTGTCGGATGAAAAAATACATCCTTTGATAATATTGATAATGGAAGGAGGTTGTTTGATGGATTCTTTAAGTAGTATGAATAATGCAATGGCTTACATTGAAGAGCACTTAACCGAGGATATCGATTATAGTAAAATTTCTAATATTTCTTGTTGTTCAGAGTATCATTTTAAGCGGATGTTTTCTTTTTTATCAGGCATTAGTTTATCAGAATATATTCGGAGAAGAAGACTAACGCTAGCTGCGCTTGATGTGAAAGATAGAGATCTGAGAATAATCGATGTAGCTGTCAAGTACGGTTATAGTTCGGCTGACTCATTCTCCCGCGCTTTTCATTCTATGCATGGCATTCTCCCTTCTGAAGCAAGGAGCGAGAATACTCAATTAAAAGCTTATCCTCGAATGACCTTTCAATTATCAATTAAAGGAGGATGTGAAATGGACTATCGTTTTGTTAAAAAAGAGCCATTTAAGCTGGTAGGTTTTAGGAAGAGAGTTCCGATTATTTTTGACGGTGTCAATCCAGAGATTGCAAAAATGACTGAACTTTTAACCCCGGATGTCATTATACAATTAAAAGCAATTTCAAATGTAGAACCAAAAGGTATTATTAGTGCTTCCACCAATTTTTCAGAAGGGAGAATGGAAGAAAAAGGAGAATTAGATCATTACATTGGAGTAGCAACATCAAGTGATGAAACTGCAGAATTTGAGGTATTAAATATTGATGCTAGTACCTGGGCAGTGTTTCAATCGATTGGGCCATTTCCAGAGACACTTCAAAATGTTTGGGGCAGGATATACTCGGAGTGGTTTCCATCTTCAGGATATGAAGCAGTTAAAGGGCCTGAAATTTTGTGGAATGAGAGTCAGGACATTGGAAATCCGAAGTACAGGAGCG
>CAZOZX010000189.1:0-2982 GCA_964584415.1 uncultured Syntrophomonas sp. | reverse complement strand
TTGGGCTCGATAGCAGTACTCAAGGTGGGTTTGGGGAACTCGATCGGACCCATAATGGCCGGGTTAGCCTTAACGGTCAAGGTATCAGAGGTATTGGTAACGGCCAGCTTGGCAACTGCACCGATGTCACCGGCATTCATCTCCGGCACCGAGGACTGTTCTTTACCGGTCATAACCAGCAATTGAGCGATCTTTTCATCTTTTTCCTTATTGGCGTTATATATCACACTGTCCGCCTTAAGTTTGCCGGTGAAGATCCGGAACATATTAAGCCGGCCAATATAGGGGTCAGCGATAGTCTTGAACACCTGGGCACATAAAGGTTGAGTCTGGATATCCTTGCCCTCCACCAGACGGTTTTGGTCGGGAGTGGGTGAACAATCGATGATAAAATCCATCAGGGGTTGGATGCCTATATTCCTGAGGGTAGAACCACAGAATACAAACACCGCACTGCCTGCGGCAGCGGCGGCCTTTACTCCCTGCCGGATTTCCTCATCGGTGAGTTCTTCCCCTTCCAGATAACGGGTCAGAAGTTCGTCATTGGCTTCCGCGGCGGCTTCGATAAGCTCCATTTTATAGGTTTCCACATCGTCCATCATATCGGCCGGGATATCCTGCTCGGTATATTTGCCGGTGCCGGGCTCGAATACATAGGCTTTCATTTTCAGCAGGTCAACTACGCCCTTGAAATTATCTTCAGCCCCTATTGGCAGCTGCACCGGGACTACGATGTCACTGAAAGCGGACTTGATCGCGGATAAAGTCTTATCAAAATCAGCATTTTCACGATCCATTTTATTGACAAAGGCAATCTTGGGAATGTCGGGATTCTCTTCCCAGATGATTTGGGTTTGCACTTCGACGCCGGCGGTGGCCGAGAACATTAGCAGCATGCTGTCAACTGCCCGCAGCGCACCGCACACTTCAAAATAGAAATCAGCATATCCCGGGGTATCCAGAACATTTATCTTGCAGTTTTTATATTCACATGGCACCAGGGTGGTGCTGATAGTGATTTTCTTTTTAATTTCTTCGGGAAGATAATCGGAGACGGTATTGCCGTCATCGACTCTGCCTAGTCGCTTGGTTGCTCCGGTATTATAAATCATGGCTTCTGCCAGAGATGTTTTTCCGGTTCCTCCATGACCCACAAGGGCGATATTTCGAATTGCATCAGTAGGGTATACCTTCATCCAATAACCTCCTCAATAAATTAACTCTTAAAATGGTACTATATTTTAGGGTTTCAGGCAAAAAAATTATCGTTTCGGGCCGAACCCATAAAGCTTCCAAAATAGCAATGCCGCTATTATCAGGAACATTATCATCTGATAGTACATTATTCCCCGATAGGCATCCACCAGCAAGGTGAAGGCCACTGCCAATCCTACCGGGAATAATACCGATTGGGCGATAGGTTTAGGCGGATAATCGGGATCTACTCTTCTTTTCTGAAGGTATGACCAATTAAAAATTAAAAGAAAAATTATGGTGTTGATGGTTAAGCTAACAGCGGTGATAATCAGTCACCTCGCAGCAGTGAATTCATATATTTTTCCGGCAATTTGCGGAATCTCTCAATCATTCTGTAGTCCGTCAGATCCAGATGGATCGGGGTTATACTAACATAGCCGTGTTCAACCGCATAGACATCACTGTCCTCATCCTGTTCTTCAATAAGCACTCCCCCACCCAGCCAGTAATAGACATTTCCGCGTGGGTCACGCCGTTCTTCAAACAAGTTATCGTAATTACGAGCCCCTAGCTTGGTCATTCGCAGACCCTTGATCTCCTCGGGCGGCAGAAGCGGTAAATTGATATTAAACAGGGTAGACTTGTCCAGTCCGGCCTTGATGATCTCGGTTACGATCCGGCGCGTGAACTGGGCGGCAAAGCTAAAATCAACCTGATCGGTATTGGTGTCAAGAGAGACGGCAATAGAAGGGAAACCCATTATGATTCCCTCCGCAGCGGCCGATACGGTTCCAGAGTATAGTACGTCCGTACCCATGTTGGAACCATGGTTTATACCGGATACTACCAGGTCGACATCTTCAGGGATCAGACGATTTTTCGCCAGTTTGACACAGTCTACCGGGGTTCCCCCCACCAACCAGCCCTTCTTTATACCAGGGATCTTGATTTCGACGGCCTTGATGGGCTCGAAGACAGTGATTGAATGCCCGGTTCCGCTTTGCTCGCTGCGGGGTGCGACTACATATATCTCGGCGATAGTATTTAGTTCGTTTATCAGGGCATGCAGCCCCTTGGCATGAATGCCATCGTCATTGGTCAGTAAGATTTTCATTCAAAAGAAACCTCGCGCGGCAGCAGTTGAAAGTGATCTATCGGCCAGTAAATAGCCAGTGCCTTCCCCATCAAACGGTCCTCGGTAAGCCAGGCATTCCATTCGTGACTGTCGTAACTGTTGTTGCGATTATCCCCCAGCACCAGCAGGGCTTCGTTCGGCACCACCACCGGACCGTAATCGTACTCCAGCGGTTCAGCTACATACGGTTCAACCAGGGCCCGTCCGTTAATGTATACTTTCCCGTTTTTCATTTCTACGGTTTCCCCGGGAAGGCCAATTACCCTTTTTAAATAGGGAGTGGACGATTTTATAGTCTCGGGGGGTTTGAACATTACAATGTCTCCCCGTTGGGGTTCTTTAAAACGGTAGATAAAACGGTTGACCCATACCCGGTCCTTCAGTTGGACGGTGGGCAGCATGGAACCGGTAGGGATCTCCCGGCCTTCTATTACGTAATTTCTCAAAACAGCTGCTAGTATAAATGCAATTATGATAACGCTAATAGTGTCTTTGAGAAATTCTTTAGTATCTTTGCTCATTTGTCACCTCAAAAGAACGTTTTAAATTTCATAGATGGAAATTGTCATTTGCTTGGTATCCCGGTCTTTACTGACCCCAAACAAAATCTTCCTCGATTTTAGGGTTTTGTTCAGGAAGTCGACCACCTT
>CAZOZX010000188.1:0-2983 GCA_964584415.1 uncultured Syntrophomonas sp. | reverse complement strand
TTATGGGTCCGATCGAGTTCCCCAAACCCACCTTGAGTACTGCTATCGAGCCCAAGAGCAAAGGCGACGAGGACAAGCTCAGCGGCGGTCTACAGAGGATATGCGAAGAAGATCCCACCGTCGAGGTAGAGAAAAACGCCGAGACCAAACAGACCATAATAAGAACCATGGGTGATACCCACATGGACATTATAATTGACAAATTACAGCGCAAATTCGGGGCAGAGGTAATTAGCAAAGATATGCGCATTCCTTACCGTGAAACCATCCGGTCTACCGTAGAAGTGGAAGGCAAACACAAGAAACAGAGCGGTGGCCATGGGCAATACGGTCATGTTTGGATCAAGTTCGAACCAAACGATGAGGAACAATTCAAATTCGAAGAAAACGTTTTCGGCGGCTCGGTGCCCCGCAACTTCTTCCCGGCGGTTGAAAAGGGATTACAGGAAGCGCTGGATGAAGGGGTATTGGCTGGATACCCGGTTACCCGCATAAAAGCTACTCTTTACGATGGTTCTTACCACAGCGTAGACTCGTCCGAAATGGCATTCAAGACAGCCGCCAAGCTGGCTTTCAAGAAAGGTATGGAAGCCGCTAAACCGGTACTCCTGGAACCGATCGTCAACGTCGAGATAGAGATTCCGGATGCCTACATGGGCGATATCATCGGCGATCTTAACAGTAAACGGGGCCGGGTCATGGGAATGGAACCATCCGGCAAGAAACAGATCGTCAAAGCCCAGGTGCCGCTGGCAGAAATGAGCCGTTACACCATCGACCTCAAATCTATTACCCAGGGCCGGGGCAAGTTCAAGATGGAAGTAGACCATTACGAAGAGGTACCGGCCCAGGACGCCGAGAAGGTTATCGCCAAGGCCAAACAGGAAAAAGAAGAGAAAGAAAAATAGTCAATTAAGAGGGGGTGAAAACCCCCTTTTTAAACCGGCCAAAAGGGGCTCTAGCTTTGTTTTAATCGGTGGGCCTGTTCAATCGGCGTACGGTTACAGGGACACTCCTCCCCAGGAGTGCGCCCATACATTAACCTCACCCAATCGCTGATTTCTCGATCACCTTACCCTATTTTGTCGGTTTACCTATTTATAAGAATACAGACGCATTAGGGGGGGATCAGGCAATGAACAGCATAACCCAATACTTAGCGGCCCATCCAATAGTTCAGTTCATAGGTGTCCCGGTACTGATATTTGTTGGATTCTGGTTGTTCGAAAGCATCTTACGCTGCTGTATCATTCCGCTGCTGTTACGCGCCAAGAAGCGGGCCGGCAGCAAGGCAGATGACCAGATAATCCTGGCCGCCCTCAAGCCGCTCAAATTTCTGATCCTAATATTGGGGTTGTATGCTGCCTTAGTTTATTTGCCATTGACCAGCAATGCAGACTTGATCCTGTCCCATTTGTTCCGCTCCTTGCTTATTGTGGTTGTGGCCTGGGGATTCATTGCCGTGGCCGGAGCCGAGTCGGTACTATCCAATTCCATCAAAGAGCGTTATAAGCTGGACCTGGTACTTATGACCTTTTTTTCCCGGGTGATCAAATTCGTAATAATTGCCTTAGCAATTGTTTTGCTGGCCAATGAGTGGGATTATGATGTTAACGGCTTCATCGCCGGGTTGGGGTTAGGCGGTTTGGCCTTTGCCCTGGCTGCCAAGGATGCACTGGCTAATATCTTCGGCGGTATCGTAATTATCATGGAGAAACCGTTCGTAATCGGGGACTGGGTGCAGACCCCCAGTGTCGAAGGGATAGTAGAGGATATATCCTTCCGCAGCACCCGCTTTCGAACTACGCCCCAGGCGCTGGTGACGGTCCCCAATTCCACTCTCGCCAATGAACCCATCACCAACTGGTCGAAGATGGGGAAACGGCAGATTACTTTTAACCTGGCCATTGATTATGCCGGTCCCCGGGACAAGATCGAAAAATGCCTGGAAATAATCCGCTCTATGCTATCAGCTCACCCGGATGTACACCCCCAAACCATATTAGTCTGTTTGGATAATATTAATGTCAACAGCCTTGATATCCTGATTAACTTCTTCACCAGCACTACTAACTATGAGCAGTATCATAAGGTCAAGGAGGATATCAATTTCGGTATCCTGGATATCTTAGCCGGTGAAAACCTCAGCCTGGCCGCACCTGGCCGTATCATTTATTCAGAAAAGCCGGTTCCCGCCAAACAGGTTATCAGTGAATAACCTGGCAAACGGTAAAAAGAAATAGTAGCAGCCAGAATTGAAGCCAGCCATTTATTTAATGTACCTTAACCTTATCCCAAGCCACACGACCTATAGATTCCTTAACCTGGTTAAAATCAAGTTATACTCCCGGCCAAGGTCTATTGGTGACTCCCGATATTTATCTCCACTTCAAAATAATAAGGTTAATTACTCCCTCCATTGGCATATATTATAATATTTGATAAGAGGGGGACGATATGTTGTTTACGCCGAAAGCAGAGATTGATGCTAGAATCGCGAAGTTTCAGGTGGAATTAGCCGCTTCAGGTCTGGAAGGGGCAATTCTGATGCAAAACAGCGATCTTTTTTACTTTACCGGCACGGTCCAAAATTCCCAGCTATACATTCCTGTATCCGGAGAGCCTGTGCTGGCAGTTCGCAAGAGTTATAAGCGGGCCTGCCAAGAGTCACCTTTGACCAATATTGCTCCCATGAAAAGCGTCAGGGAGTTTCCGGCCATTATAGATTCATTTGGTTGTCATCCCGGTAAGCGTATCGGCCTGGAATTGGATATACTGCCGGTCAACAAGATGTTGGAATTGCAGAAGATTTTTACGGGCCGGCAATTTGTTGATGCGAGTCCGATCATCAAGCAGCTGCGCATGATCAAATCAGCTTATGAGATTATGCTTATCCGTGAGACCCTGCGGATTATGGATATAGCTTTTCAGGCAGTGCCGCGGCTGGTGCGGGAAGGGATGCAGGAAACCGAGCTGTTTAGTC
>CAZOZX010000187.1:0-2991 GCA_964584415.1 uncultured Syntrophomonas sp. | reverse complement strand
AATCTTATTTAAAATATCCGCAAACATCTCCACCATGGTGAGGTGGAACTGCGCAGATATTATTTCCCTCGGCATTTTGTTACGTAAATCCCGGATTATTTCCGGCCACATGGGCAGTACATCCATTTCCCACCCGATATCGCTTTCTTCCAAGCGGTAATTATATGTATAATACGCCTTTGGACCAGCCACGCTTTCCAGTTCCATAGCCGCCTGGCCCTCATATTTATTAATATCACAAATTCCCAAAACGGCAGCTACTGCATCGAAAATCCGTCCGCAGGAAGATGTTTTTACTTCGGGCTTTCCCTGGCGCCAGCGGTTTACCAACAGGTCCCTCTCCTCCGGGCCAAGTGCCGGCAACAATTTAGCCGCCAGATCCGCCCCCTCTTCACCCATAGCCTCCATCAAATATACCAGAGCCATTCGGTAGGGTTTACGGGCTGTTAAATCACCTCCCGGTAGGGGTACATATTTTAAATGCCCCACCCGGGTGAAATCCCGGTAATCACCTCTCAAAATTTCCCCGCCCCAGACGGCGCCATCACTGCCCCATCCAGTTCCATCACAAATCAAGCCCAGGACTTCCTCGTCCAGTCCATTTTCCGCCATAGCCGCTGCCAGGTGAGCATGGTGATGCTGCACAGGTACCAGCGGCAGGCTGATTTGCTGCCGGGCCCATCGGGTTGCCTGGTAATCGGGATGCAGGTCATGAGCTATTAGCTCAGGCTCAACATCCAGCATACGTTTAAAACGATCGATCCCTTGCTGGAACTTAACGTAATTGCCATAATGATTGAGATCACCCCAATGCTGGCTCAAAAAGGCTTCACCCTGTCTGGTTATACAGAAGGTGTTTTTCATTTCGCCCCCTACCGCCAGAACCGGTCTAGCCTTTCGCGGCAGAGTTATTCCCATCGGCACAATGCCCCGGGCCCGCCTTATCCACTGCGGCATCTCCAGTGGCGTAACCTTCATGACAGAATCATCACAGGGATTATATATATCACGGTTATGGATCAAGAAGAAATCGGCTACATCGCCTAACATGGTAATAGCTTCCTGATTGTCAATGATAAGGGGCTCATCACTTATGTTCGCGCTGGTCATCACCAGCAATTCCAATTGACCATCAAAAAGCAGATAGTGAAGCGGCGTATAAGGCAGCATTACACCCAGGGTGTCAAGCCCCGGATGCAGTTCCTCGCTAAGACCAACCGATTCTTTTGTCTTCATTATTACAATCGGCGCTTGTGGCGAGGTCAGCCACTTCTGTTCCACAGCACTGATTACACAATACTTATCAGCCGTCTCAAAATCGCGGGCCATTACTGCAAAGGGTTTGGCATCTCTTTTTTTCCTGGATCTAAGAGTATTAACCGCTTTCGATTGGGTCGCATCAACGGCCAAATGGAAAGCCCCCAAGCCTTTTACCGCAATAATATAACCCTGTTTAAGCAGTTCTGCCGGACTGGAGTATACTGGTTTGCCCTGCCGATCGACCATGATAACATGGGGACCACAGACCGGACAGGCATTGGGCTGGGCATGAAAACGCCGGTGGAGGGGATTCTCATACTCTTCCCGGCACTCATCGCACATGGGGAAAACCGCCATGGTGGTCTTATCCCGGTCATAAGGTAAATCATTTATTATAGTGAATCGCGGGCCACAATTGGTGCAGTTGGTAAATGAATAACCAAAACGACGATCACCTGGATCCTTGACCTCCCGCCGGCAGTCCTGACATATGGCAATATCCGGTGAAACCATCACCAGAGTGTCCTCCCCGGCATTACTGGCCCGAATACTAAAATCCCGGAAGCCCTCTATCTCTGCCTCGTGTACTTCACAATTGCGGATAACCGCCAGGGGTGGTGCTTCGGCAACTACTCGGCGGGCAAACTCCTGCAGACGATCCTCGTCTCCTTCGATTACGACAGTAACTCCCGCCGAGGAGTTTAAAACCCATCCTTTTAGCTCCAATTCCTGGGCTAATCGATAGACAAATGGCCGAAAACCAACCCCCTGAACGATTCCCTCAATTTTAATTTGGTACCCGAATTTCCCTGGTTTCATTCATATACCTGCTTTGCTGCCAACAATGTACGATTGTTATCCCTTATTCCACCAGGAGTCTTTCAATTTCCTCTTTGACCAGTTCTACCAGTCGCGGTAGTTTTGCGGCTACCGGAGGGCTCAGCTCCATACTCACGTCAACTATTGCCGGTTCGATCCCAAACACCATCGTCGGGGG
This sequence comes from uncultured Syntrophomonas sp., assembly GCA_964584415.1. Taxonomy (GTDB): domain Bacteria; phylum Bacillota; class Syntrophomonadia; order Syntrophomonadales; family Syntrophomonadaceae; genus PHAA01. The sequence continues at coordinate 734 of CAZOZX010000187.1, read as the reverse complement.
ATCATACCCCAACATACGGGTCATTTTCATGGCCTCGACAAAATGCATCTCGTGCAATGAAGTAATGTTCTCGGCCGGCTCCAATCCGAGTTCATCCAGGGGAGCCCGGTAAATGGTACCCGGTTCTCCCCCGGCATGCATGGCATCCACTATGATGAGCTGGTCAGCCCGGCTGAATTCTTCGATTAAATCGTAACTATGAGTCCCACCGTCTATCAGCTCGACATTGTCGGGAAATCCAATTCCCTCAAGGGATCTTATTGCATGGACCCCGACACCGTCGTCCTGCATTATAAGGTTACCTATACCTACGACTATGATTTTACTCAACAGATAGCCTCCTAATTAAGCACTGACTCCTTTTTCTGCTCCAACCTCGATTTCATCTTCATGATATCCATGATGGAAGTCAGCCGGTATCTTACCGGTAAATATCGACTTCAGCACCGGAATACCTTCGGCAACATCCAGATATACATGAATCAAAACCATAAATACAAATATCCAGGTTACGATATAGTGCAGAATCCTTACTACCAGGTATCCGCCAAAGAAATAAGCCCAGGAAGTAAAGAATAATGGCTTGTAGAGAATGAATCCGCTGATGATCTGGAATATGGCCAAAGCAAATACAGCGGTATACATGCCCTTTTGACCAGGGTTGTATTTCCCGTAAAATGGATGGTCCTTGGCCAGGAACAGGTAATACTTGATCATGCTGGGGAACTTCTTGG
>CAZOZX010000186.1:0-3007 GCA_964584415.1 uncultured Syntrophomonas sp. | reverse complement strand
CATGGCGGTCAGCCGGTCCTGCGCTGGATGATGGATAACATTTTCATCCGCACTGACCCGGCAGGCAATATAAAACCGGACAAGGAAAAGTCTACGGAGAAGATTGATGGGGCGGTAGCGACAATAATGGCTCTGGATCGAGCGCTTAGAAACCAGGGGAATAGAAACGATTCTGTATATGATGAAAGAGGGCTGTTGATATTGTAATATAATCCCCCTTTTTATGGCAGGTATGATAAAATTAAACTTGTATAGTTAAATTGGGAGGGCATGAATGAGTACGGTTAGATACAGAGATCCAGTTCATGCATTTATTGAAGTTAATGAGATAGAGAACAAAATAATTGATTCGCCTCCATTTCAAAGACTAAGAAATATTAAACAACTAGCTTTAACTAATTTGGTTTATCATGGAGCAGAACACACCCGATTCGGGCATTCCATAGGTGTCATGTATTTAGTCACTAAAGCATTTCGCTCGGTGGTAAGTAAAAATCCGGATTTTTTATCGGAAGAAAAAAATGCTTGGTATGAACAAATACTCAGACTCATTGCTTTGACACATGATTTAGGGCACGCACCGTTTTCGCATGCATCTGAAGCTGTATTTCCTGGCAAATTAAAACATGAGGATTTTACGGAAAAAATTATCAAGGAAACATGTATAGCAGACTATATTAGAGAACTCGGGGCAGATTTAGTTAGAAGATACGGAGATGCATACGATATTACTCCAGAACTTATATGCAATATATACAATGGTAGGGATGCTGGAGAAAATTCTGAATATGTTTTTTTGAAGACGTTCATGGACAGCGAATTGGATTGCGACAAAATGGATTATTTATTAAGGGATTCACTGTTTTGTGGGGTTAATTACGGTAAGTTTGATGTCGAGCGTTTAATATCATGTTTGACCGTATACCTTCAGGAAGGAATTCCACGCCTTGCAATAGAATACGGGGGTATCCAAGCTTTTGAAGAATTTGTATTGGCCAGATATTTTATGTTTGTACAAGTCTATTTTCATAGAACCAGAAGGTTTTTTGATATTATTTTTGCCAGAGCATTAGAGCAAATATTGCCGAACGGAACTTACCCAGAATTAACCGATGAATATATCAAATGGGATGATAACAGAATTGTTCAGTTAATGAAAGAAAGGACAGATGTCACTGAATGTCGTTGGATAATTCAACGATCCGTCTTTCCTGCCATAATTGAAACAAAGCCACACCCGCAATCAGGCGATAAGCGCTATTTTGAGCTTCAGAAGCGGCAATTGATTCAACAAATAGGGGCTGATTATTTTTTGGAAGATTACTCTGCTGATAAAATGCCTCATAAAATTCCCATGAAAGTCGATATAGAAAATGAAAAGGCTATTGTAATAGTAAATAAGAAGACTGACCAATTAAGCACCATATCCGATGAGTCACATATTATTTCTCATTTAACTGAAAAAATAAACATAGAAAGACTATATGTGTCAGAAGAAAAACGCTCGGAAGCATTTGAATATCTAAAAACTATGGTGGTTTGTTAATGAGGGGGATTGCTTTGTGGAAAAATTGAAGAATTATGCCCAAACATTGAAGCGTATTTGTGAGAATGGGAATCAAGGGAAAAAAGCCGTGCAAAAACTAATGTACTTAGTTGAACGAAAAGGCGTCGATTTTGAATTGGGTTATTCTATCCATTATTTTGGTCCATACAGTGCTAAATTGGATGACATTTTGCACAGGTTAGAGAGCGATGAGATCGTCAATATTGACACTTCAGGTCGAACTCATATAGTAAGAGTAATGGATTCTTCAGTGTGTGGGGGAGATGGGCTTTCGGCCGAAGAAAGCAAGACCGTTGAATATGTAGTTAACCAGTTTGGTAACAAGTCCGCTTTCGAATTAGAAGGAATTGCAACTTTAGATTATATTGCATGTAATTTACCTGCAGGAAATATCAGTGATAAAGATATAATTAATGGGGTTAAAAGGATTAAGGGCACAAAATTTAGTGAATCCCAATTAGAACAATACCTGGGAATATTAAAGGATCATAAATATTTGGCCTAACAAGTTATATATTTCATCTAAAAAAGAACCACTCTCGTGAGAGTGGTTCTTTTTTACCTATTTTTGGGAGGTAAAGCTAATGAGATTACCGCTGTTATCAAGGTTTTTTAAATCGAGGGCAAGTCCTAAAAATGCTTTTTGGGTCAGCCCATATAGCTTTTTCTTCGGCAGTACCTCAAGCGGCAAAACGGTCAATGAGCTTACGGCCATGCAGACCACCGCTGTGTATGCCTGTGTAAGAATACTGGCCGAGACTATTGCCAGCCTACCGCTGCACACATATAAATACACAGCCAGCGGAAAAGAGAAGGCCGTGAGCCACCAATTGTATTACCTGCTCCATGATGAGCCGAACCCGGAGATGACTTCATTTGTGTTCAGGGAAACACTGATGAGTCATCTTTTATTATGGGGAAATGCCTACGCCCAGATTATCCGGGACGGCCGGGGCAAGGTACTGACTCTGTATCCTCTGCTGCCCGACCGGATGACGGTGGACAGGATTTCCGACGGACAGATCTATTACGAATACCGAAAGGATACCGGATATGTAATCCTGCGGCCGGAAGATGTGCTGCACATACCGGGCCTGGGATTTGACGGTTTGATTGGTTATTCACCCATTGCGATGGCCAAGAACGCCATTGGTATGGCGATTGCCACCGAGGAATACGGGGCCAAGTTTTTCGCCAATGGGGCTAATCCGGGCGGAGTGCTCGAACATCCCGGGGTGGTGAAAGATCCGGCCCGGATCAGGGAAAGCTGGAACGCGGTCTACCAAGGCAGCGGCAATGCTCACCGGGTAGCGGTGCTGGAAGAAGGCATGAAGTTTCAGCCCATCGGCATACCGCCGGAGCAGGCCCAGTTTTTAGAAACCCGCAAATTCCAAATCAATGAGATAGCCAGGATTTTCAGGATACCGCCGCACATGATCG
>CAZOZX010000185.1:0-3084 GCA_964584415.1 uncultured Syntrophomonas sp. | reverse complement strand
CCCGTAATTCTGAGCCAACTTCCTCAATCAAATGTTCCCGGTTCTGCCGTTTCAAAGCATTGAACTGGGGACGGCCAACCGTATTTTCCAATAGCCAGTTCTTGGCGAAAACGCCGTTTTGAATATTTTCCAGGGCTTCCTCCATGGCCCAGCGAGCTTCCTCGCCAATGACCTGGGGACCTACTGTATAGTCGCCCCATTCGGCGGTATCACTGATGGAGTAGCGCATAAAGCCCATTCCGCCTTCGTACATCAAGTCGACGATCAGTTTCAGTTCGTGCATACATTCGAAGTAAGCAATTTCCGGTTGGTATCCGGCTTCTACCAGGGTCTCAAAACCGGTTTTCACCAGCTGGGTTACCCCGCCGCATAGTACGCACTGCTCGCCAAACAGGTCAGTCTCGGTTTCTTCCAGGAAGCTGGTCTCGATAACCCCGGCTCTGGTGCAGCCAATTCCCTTGGCATAAGCCAGGCCCAGTTCTTTGGCAGACCCGCTGAAGTCCTGCTGAACAGCGATAAGGCCAGGAACCCCAGCCCCTTTCTGATACATCCGGCGAACCAGGTGTCCAGGGCTCTTGGGTGCTACCATAAATACATCGACAAAGCTGGGGGGCACGATCTGGCCAAAGTGAATGTTAAAGCCATGGGAAAAGCCCAATGCATTACCCTCTTTAAGATAGGGCTTGATTTCAGCGTTGTAGACCCGGGCCTGGAGCTCGTCCGGCAGCAGGATCTGGATGATATCGGCAGCGGCAGCGGCTTCAGCCACGGTCATAGGAGTGATTCCGGCCGCAATAACACTGTTCCATTCTTTCTCGGTAGCTTCATCGAAAGGTTTTCTCAGTCCGACCACAACATTTACGCCGCTCTCGTGGAGGTTTTGCGCCTGGGCATGCCCTTGCGAACCAAATCCCATGACCGCAACAGTTTTGCCTTTCAATAGGTCTAAATTAGCATCTGCGTCATAATACATTTTCGCCATTATTTTTGCCTCCTAAAAATTTATTTTCTTTTTATATCTTCACTGGTACCGCGGACCATGGCTACTTTACCGGTCCGTACCAATTCAATGATACCGAAGGGACGGAAAGAGTCTTCCAGGGCATCTATTTTACGTCTGTCCCCGGTCGCCTCGACAATCAAGGAAGTCCGGCCGATGTCGACTATCCTGGCTCGAAAGATATCTACCAGCTGGACTATATCAGCCCGGACGTTATTGTCGGCTTTTACCTTGATCAAAACCAGTTCCCGGTCCACCAGCCCCTCATGGGTTATATCGACTACCTTGATCACATCCACCAGTTTATAGAGCTGTTTGCTGACCTGCTCTATTACTGTGTCATCTCCCTCGATCACGATGGTCATCCTGGATATGCCAGGGTCTTCAGTGGTTCCCACCGTCAGGCTGTCAATATTATAGCCCCGGCGGCGGATCAGGGTGGTAACCCGGGTCAGGACTCCGGGTCGGTTTTCGACGGTAACGGCTAGCGTATGCTTATTCATCGAGATCACCTCCCAACATGTTCAAGAGTGATTCTCCGGGGGGAACCATAGGATAAACTCCTGCCTCCCGTTCAACCTGGAAATCGATTATCACCGGGCGATCGGTGACCTTCATGGCTTCCAGGAGGGCTGCCTCCACATCTTCGGTGCGGTTAACCCGCATCCCTACTGCTCCGTAGGCTTCAGCCAGTTTGACAAAATCGGGTTGATGGCTCATATCGGTATAAGAATAACGCCCCTGGTGGAAGAGCTCCTGCCATTGCCTCACCATGCCCAGGTACTGATTATTGAGGATACAGATTATAACCGGAATCTTGTACTGCACCGCCGTACCTAATTCCTGGATGTTCATTTGGATGCTGCCGTCGCCGGCTATATCGAAAACAGTTTTGTCAGGCCGGGCCACCTTGGCTCCCAGGGCAGCCGGAAATCCAAAGCCCATTGTCCCCAGCCCGCCAGAACTTACAAAAGTGCGCGGTTCTTTAAACAGATAGTACTGAGCAGTCCACATCTGGTGCTGACCAACCTCGGTAGCAATGATGGCGTCACCCCTGGTTAGATCATAGATCTTTTCTATTATGTGCTGGGGCATTATTCTCCCTTCGCTGGGCTTCCCGTAACGAAGGGGGAATTCGTCCTTCCATTTTGAGATTATGTGGTGCCATTCAGTCAGTTCTTCACGGGGCTGCAGACGAGGCAGCAGGGCTTGCAGAGCTTCCTTGGCCTCGGCCACTATGGGAATATGCACTGCCGTATTCTTCCCGATCTCAGCCGCGTCGATATCAATATGGATCACCCGGGCGTTGGGAGCGAAGGTCTCCAACTTACCGGTTACCCGATCATCAAACCTGACCCCCACTGCAATTAAAACATCACATTCCCCGATAGCATAATTCGCATAACGGGTACCATGCATACCCAACATACCCAGCGCCAGATAACTGGTGCCCGGAAAAGCCCCCATCCCCATCAGGGTGGTGGTGACCGGTATGCGGCATTTTTCTGCCATCTCCCGCAATTCCGCTGCGGCATCGGAAGCTATTACTCCGCCTCCGGCATATATTACCGGTCTTTGCGCTTTATTGATTGCGTCCGCAGCCGACACGATCTGACCGGAGTTAACACCCTTCATCACCCGGTAACTGCGCAGCTTAACCTCACTGGGATCAGGTTCAAAATCTATCTCGCGGGCCATGATATCCTTAGGCAGGTCAACCACCACCGGCCCCGGCCGGTTGGTCCGGGCTATGTAGAAAGCCTCTTTGATAATACGCTCCACATCTTCGGTTCTCTGCACCTGGTAGCTATGTTTGGTAATAGGAAGGGTAATACCGGTTATGTCAGCCTCCTGGAAGGCATCCTTGCCAATAAGAGAAGAAGCTACCTGTCCGGTCAAACAGACCATGGGGACCGAATCCATATTGGCCGTTGCTATACCGGTAACCAGGTTGGTCGCTCCAGGTCCCGAGGTAGCAATGCATACGCCCACTTTTCCGGTTGCCCGTGCATATCCATCAGCAGCATGTGCTGCCCCCTGTTCATGACGAACCAGGATATGCTTAATCGGGGAATCGTAGAGGG
>CAZOZX010000184.1:0-3140 GCA_964584415.1 uncultured Syntrophomonas sp. | reverse complement strand
TCTGAAAATCTAATTTACACAATTATACGGACTCAATAAACGAGAATCAGCTGGGGTGGAAGTTGCCGCTAATTTCTCCTTAATTGAATTAAAAGAGCATATCGATAGTGAAATGAGTCTTTTCAATAGTAGGGAGATCAACAGCAGAGAGGTAAATCTAAAAGAGATCGAGGATGCTCTGTTCCACCTATCCCGGATTGAGGCCCTGACAATCGATGGGGGTTTCCTGGTGGTTTACAACGCCCTGACCATCGAACGCCTGGAGTCGGACAACCGAAGACGCTACAAGGTGGAAGATTATAAGAAGTTGAATCAGTTCTATGAAAACAAAACCCAGCAAATACATATTGTCGGGGAATATGCCCGCAAGATGCTCGAATCTTATAGGGCGGCGCTGGAGTTCGTAGATGATTATTTCCGTTTAAACTATAAGTTCTTTTTGAACAAATACTTCCCTGGCAGCCAGCAGGAAGTCATTAAAAGAAATATGACTCCAGCTAAGTTCAGACAGCTCTTTGGTCAATTATCGCCGACCCAGTTGAAAATCATCAATGATGCTAAATCTCAGTATATCGTGGTAGCAGCCGGGCCTGGGAGCGGGAAGACCAGGATCCTGGTGCATAAGCTGGCTTCGCTGCTGCTGATGGAAGACGTCAAACATGAACAGTTGCTGATGGTTACCTTTTCACGGTCGGCAGCCACAGAATTCAAGAAGCGTTTGTTACAGCTAATCGGTCCTGCTGCCCTTTGGGTCGATATAAGAACATTCCATTCCTACTGCTTCGATTTATTAGGTCGGGTGGGGTCCCTGGAAAAGTCCGGGGAGATTGTTCGGGAAGCTATCAAGAGAATCAATAATGGGGAAGTCGAGCCGAGTAAGATAACCAAAACGGTGGTAGTAATAGATGAGGCTCAGGACATGGATGCCGATGAGTATGCCCTGATCGAAGCCTTGATGAACCGGAATGAGGACATGCGCCTGATCGCGGTAGGGGATGATGACCAGAACATCTACGAGTTTAGGGGTGCAAGCTCAAAATATCTCCAGAAGATATTAGTTGAAAAAGGTGCGGAAAAATATGAGCTGGTGGAGAACTTCCGCAGCAAGAGTAACCTGGTTGATTTCTCCAATCAATTCGTGAAAAAGATCCCGCATCGTTTGAAGCGAATACCTATAGTTGCTCATCACAAGGATGATGGGATGATAAGAACGGTTCGGTATAGGAGTTCCAATCTTGTCACGCCGTTGGTGAATGGCATTTTGTCAGCAGAGCTGGCGGGATCGACCTGCGTTTTGACCAAAACGAATGATGAAGCTTTACAGATAACCGGATTGTTGATTGAGAATCGAATGAAAGCCAGGCTGATCCAGTCCAATGAAGGATTCAGCTTATATAACCTGGTGGAGATAAGATTTTTCCTGAGTCGGTTGGGTATGGACGATGATGCTCATACCATAGACGAAGACATATGGACTGACGCCAAGCGCAGCCTAGTGAAGAGATATCGCCATAGTGACAATTTTGAGGTAGTGGCCAGGATTGTCAAAGACTTCGAAGTCACCAATCCGAAGACAAAATACAAATCCGATCTGGAGATGTTCATCCGTGAGTCCAAGTTGGAGGATTTCTTCGGTGAAAATTCAGAGACGATATTTGTCTCAACCATTCATAAAGCCAAGGGGCGCGAGTTTGACAACGTATTCATAATGCTTGACCAATTCAACTGTGCGTCGGAAGAAGCCAAAAGGCAGCTATACGTGGCTATGACCAGGGCCAGGCGCAGCCTCACTATCCACTACAATGGCAGCTACCTGGATCACATCAAGACCGACGGCCTTGCGGTTATTTATGACTCCAATCCATACTTACCCCCGACCCATCTGGCTTTGCAACTGACATATAAGGATGTTTGGCTGGACTTCTTCATATCTCATCAGGCTGCTATTAGGCGCCTGAAGAGCGGTGATGCCCTTAGCTTTGACGGAGAATGCTGCCGAGATTCCAATGGGGAACCGGTGTTAAAGGTATCCAGGCAGGTTGCCAAACAGATTCAGTCATTGATTAGGAAGAATTATAAGCCTAGAGATGCCAAAATCAGATTCATAGTCTATTGGCAGAAAGAAGGCTCGGAAAACGAGATCCAAATTGTCTTGCCGGAATTGTATTTTGAAAGATCAGAAGAGATTGAGGACGATTTGTTTGAGGAGTTGTTTATGTGATGATTAAACTGAATGAAGTTGACTATTAAGGAGGGTGATTTATGAAATACGTGCTCGGTATTGATGCGGCTTGGACTCTGACAGAACCAAGTGGTGTTGCACTAATAGCACTGAAAGAAAATGGTGACATGGAATTGATTAAAATCGCCAGGTCCTACCACGAGTTCTATAAGGAGCAGGTGTGCTGGAGTGAAAACGTCGCCGGATCGAAATTAGATTTTGCCCATCTTTCTGACTATTGTAAAAACAAATTCTGGCCGATTGATGTCGTAGCCTTGGATATACCCTTATCTCCTCTTCCGATAACCAGTCGCAGGGGGGCGGATAAAGACATATCAAGTGCCTTTGGTGGGCGTGGAGCTTCGACTCATTCACCAAGTAGTGAGCGTCCAGGTCCTGTGCCAAAAGATCTATATGAACAGCTAACTGCCAACGGATATACATGGAACGGTGGCGGAAAAAATAATCATTCGTTTATAGAGGTATATCCTCATACAGCCATTATCGAACTTTTTAATTATAAATACCGACTGCCATACAAGGTACAAAATAGAAACAGATATTGGCCAAACGAAAATTCTGAAAAAAGGTTATCCAACATTGTAACAAATTTGAATCAATTAAAGCAGAACCTAGCGGAGTTGAGCCCAAATATTAATGAGAAATTACATACTCTAGACCCTGAAAAGAAATACACGGAAAGATATTTGAAGGGGTATGAAGATATACTTGATGCTGTAATATGTGCAGTAACTGGGTGCTTTTATATTCAAGGTAAAATAAAGGATTACGGAGATCCTGTTAGCAGAATCTGGGTGCCTGATAATTCTCTGCGCTAAAAAACAGAAACTTACATGATTGTGGGGCTATGCGCTTCATATGGACCGTGATCATATTCCGATGTCGAAAATATATCTAA
>CAZOZX010000183.1:0-3148 GCA_964584415.1 uncultured Syntrophomonas sp. | reverse complement strand
CGAAAGCGTGGATTATCCTGCCGATAACCCGCAATGGCATGGAATGTTTTAGTATATGTTGTTTAACCGGTAAGGATGAGTGCTGCGGATGGGATTGATTTCATTATTTCGTCCTGGTCGTACATCTCAATTATAGTTTATCTGCCCGCTGGTTTCTCATTTATTTTGCATGATTATCCAACAGGAAAGGACCGGGAAAGCATCCCAGTCCTTTCGGTTCGAAAGAAATTTGGTGGGGTGACATTCCCACATCTCCTAACTTGGGCGACGGCTGCCAGTTCCGTCCTCAAATTTCTTTCATTCAATTTTACTCTTACTGTTCTTTTATTATACTTTTAGGTCAACGTATTTACAATACGTCGGTTATCTTAAACGTGTGGCCACTTTCTATATAATGTTTCAGCTTATCAGTATTGATAACATACATGCTTCTGGCAAATAAATTCCCTCCACCTGAAACCCTCACCGCAACCAATACGTGTTCATCATAGGTTTTGATAAACTTCAGGCTATTGTTGGATGGATGCTTACCAATGTAATCAGGCTCACCCAATATTTTGGATATTTTATCAAAGTACTTCGAATAATCATCTGGATGCTCAGATATCATATGCTGCTCGTTGGTTGGACCAATCAATATCGGTGAAGGTTCCATCGAAATACCTAGAACTTCAATATATTTTGCTGTAAGGCAGCCAATCTTTTTAGTATTGAATTCCACCATTTAAAAACACCTGAACAATTCGACTGTATTTTCCATAATACCATCAATATTGTAACATACTGGTAGTCGGGGTGTCGAAAAAGTGTTTTCAGATTAAAAAGACAGATAGCGGATCACATTTCTCCTACCCCTTATATTTACGTTCCATGGTGAAGCCGCGCCCCCTGACCTGGTTGACCCGGTTGACGATCATGAAGGCTTTGGGGTCGATGGATAGCACCAGTTCATTCAGGCGGGGCAGTTCGCGGTGGGAGACGATGGTCAGCACCACCTGGCTGGGGTAATGCAGGTAGCCGGTTTCGGCTTGGAGGAGGGTGGAGCCGCGGTCGAGCTGCGCGCTGATGGCCTGGTTGATCTGCTCATATTTCTCGCTGATGATCTGCACCTGGGTGCGCGATTGCCCCAGCAGCAGCACTTTATCCAGCACCACCGTGTAGATGAAAACCATCAGGATGCCATAGAGGACCTGTTCCTTGCTGGCAAACAGCATCTGGGCCAGGAGGATGACGAAGTCAAATGCATATAATGAGGCGGAAATCGAGATGCCGTACTTTTTGTTCAGGATCAGCGGGGGGATGTCCAGGCCCCCGGTGGAGGCCCCAGCCTTGATGACCATGCCGATGCTCAGCCCGATCATGATCCCGGCGTAAATGGCGGCCAGCAGGTGGTCGGAGGTCATATCCCGCAGGATGGGCAGGGTGGCGAAATAGCCCAGGATCAGGGGATAGTAAAAGGAACTGACCACGGTGGAGAGGGCAAAGGTCCGGCCCAGCACCGCCGCCCCCAGGATGAACAAAAGCAGGTTGAATCCGGCCACCAGGATCGATACCGGCAGGCCCAACTGATGATAAAATACCAGGGACAGACCGGTGATCCCGCCGGTGATCAGGCCGGTGGGGAGTATAAACATAGTTACAGCCAGGGCATAGATGGTATTGCCCAGCAATATCAAACCCAGGTTGAGCCAGGGCGTATAGCGATTTGGCATCCGGCCGCTCCTTAATCCTTTTTCTTTATCCCACTTATCAACCGCCCACCAGGCAACAGAACCGTCCCCGTGCCTGCTAAGCTTATAATTCGGCGGCCTGGGCTCGAATCTCTATCTCCCGGGCCGACTCCGGCTCATCCAGGACGATGGCGTGGCGTTTTTTCTGCCGGGTATGGGCATCGATGGTCACAAAGGTCATGTACGATTCCAGTAAGGAGGCATGGGTAACCTGGGAGATGGCCTCGGCATGGACTACCATGCTGGAGCGCAGCACCCGGACCACCCGCGATTGGATGGAGATGATATCGCCTTTGGGAACCGGCTTTTTGTAGCTGAGGCCGTTGATCTGAACGCAGACAACCTCATCCGGGTCGCCATGTTCGGCCGCGGCCGCAAAGAATGAGGCTTCCACCATCCATTCGGCAGAACGGCCGGCAAAGAGGGTGTCGTGGTGATTGAGGTCCCCGGTCTTGACCAGGTGGGCAGCGCTGTAGGTCTTCACAATGATTCCTCCCTTTCCAGTTTGACTGGCCGATGTCGGGTAAGAAGATCCCGGCTGCTGAACGACTTCGTTCGCTATATTTACCAACATCATAACAATATATTCCAGTGATGTGAAGATGGTGATGCCAATGCCGGTTTTTCGGTTTCGGGGCCCCGAGACAGGGTTCCCCCCTCTGGCCGCAAGCTATATGCTCCCCATGGTTGGCTATCAAGTTTAAATTATGTTTAACTTTTCATCTTGTTTGTCGTATGGGAAATTTTGTATCGTATTCTATATTAAAGGTACTTCCCCGCCAACATTCATAAATATAGTGAGGAATATTGCATGCAGCATGAAACAGACAGGGAACCAATCGATCTGGTGGCACTGCAGCGAGATTACCGGAACACCCGGTTTAAGGAGCAGATTGAAGCGCAATTGTTGACGTCGGACGGCAGCGGGCACACTGATCCGCTGGCAGAACTGATGACCAAAATTCCCGCTTCCCTGCAGGCGCAGATGGGCAGATGGGCCGAGCGCTGGATGCCCCGGATAGAGGAGCGGAATTTCTTTTACCGCGATGGAGCGGTGGTTTTCAAAGAGATAATTGCCGACGCCCGGGAATTCTTACGCACCGTAAGGTATTCCGGTGAAGTTGGGGACGATTTGCTCTATGACCTGTATCAAATGGTACTGATAAACTATGCACACTTTTTCGAAATGGATCACCAGACTGCCGAGGCGGTCGGAATCCGCTATACCCCGCCCCAGCCGGAACAAAACGGGGACGGGCTGAGAATGACCCAAATGCTGGCGGCGGTGCTTGCCTGTATGCTGGTATGGCTGGTGTTTCAGTATAGATAGGGTCTTCCCGGACAGCAATCAACCAGGCAACAGAACCGTCCCCCTGCCTGCTTTAGCGAGATGCTTCGCTAACGCTCAGCATGACACA
>CAZOZX010000182.1:0-3184 GCA_964584415.1 uncultured Syntrophomonas sp. | reverse complement strand
TTGGGACACTGATGTGTTCTGACCTGCGGTCATGAACACCATTAAGGATGTTGCCGGGATTTTTTATTTTCTGAAACAAATTGATCTAACATTATATGTTCTCCAAGAGAGTGTTACAATTGTAAACTTACTATACTACGTTTGCATTCGAACTAGGAATTACTCAATTACTCAAGTTACCCTATTTCAGAAACTACCTATATATATTTTTACAGAAAGATTCTTAAAACTAGGGTAATTAGGGTAATTGGGTAATCTAAGGACGCTATGAATATGGTTAGGAATTTAATTTGATCAGTCGATGGGGCAATATGATTTGCAGAGCTTGAGGAATAATGGAAATATTCAAAGGATAATCGGGGCCCTTTTCACCGTCAACATCGGTGTCTGGTAGTTTGTTACCAGCGTCTAGTCTTTCTATAATCAATGAACTGGTTTGAAAGTAGATGACGCGCTTATCGTTGATATGCTCTCCTAACAATATTTTGGAGAAAACTAATAAAAGATGATTGAGTTGCATAGGTTTAATACCTACAAAATCCAATTTCCCATCAACTATTGAAGCGGGTCCGCCTACTTTAGCAAAACCACCTGCACCTGAACCATTTAATACCAGAAAAAGATAAAAGTTATCCTCAATTATTGTTTCAGGGGTGGTTATTTTTAGTCTTATATTACTGAAATGTGGGAATTCCTGTACACCTTTAACATAGTAAGCCATGCGCCCGAAGGTGTTTTTTAGGTTAAGGTCAACATTATGGGCTATGTTGGTAAGCAATCCCCCGCTGCAAACGTTGATAAAAAACAAATTATTTACTAACCCAACATCCACTCGGCCAATCCCCATCTCGCTTATACTCAGAATAGCTTCACTAAGGTCCAATGGAATACCTAAATGACGGGCAAAGTCATTTGATGTACCAGCAGGAATTATGCCCAGGGGGACATTCCGCTGTGAGTTCATTAGGGCGTTGACGGCAAGATTAACAGAACCGTCCCCACCTGCAACAATAACTCCTTCGAAGTCCTGGCAATCGTCCCGGTTGATGAGGAATTGGAAGTCTTCCATACAAGTCGTCCGGAAAATGTGTAATTCATACCCTTTAGACTGAAATACTCCTATAGCGTAGTCTAACAGGTGAGGAAACTCCCGGATACCGGCGTAGGGATTGTAGATCAACTGTAACTTTTTCATATCAAATGGCCTCGGCATTCATGTTGAGTTTGTAGCACTATTATAAGCACAATAGTGTAATTTTGGCCATCAAGACAAAAAGCAAGGGAAGAGATTGTATATCTCAGCCCTTGCTTCTGCAATTCCAGAATCTTAATTTATATTACTTTTACTGTCCACCCAAATGTATCTTCAAGGGTACCATTCTGGATACCTGTGATGGTATCATAGATTTTGGAGGATATTGGGCCGATTTTGCCGCCGTTAATGGAAATTACCTGGCCGCTATAATTAAGTTCTCCTATAGGCGAAATTACTGCGGCAGTGCCGGTACCGAATGCTTCATCCAGAATACCTTGCGCTTGTGCATCCAAAACTTCCTGAATGGATAAACGTCTTTCTTCAACCGGGATTCCCCAATGGTTCAATAATTTGATAGTTGAGTCACGTGTTATCCCCGCCAGGATACTTCCCTCCAAAGCGGGAGTTATTACCACCCCATTGATTTTGAAAAACACATTCATAGTGCCCACTTCTTCTATATATTTCTTTTCTATTCCGTCCAACCATAGAACCTGGGTATACCCCAATTCGTGAGCTACTTCCTGTGCTTTGATGCTAGCTGCATAATTGCCAGGCGTTTTAGTGAATCCTAATCCACCTTTAACCGCTCTTACATAGTTTTCTTCAACAAATATCTTAACTGGGTTTATTCCTTCCGGATAATAGGCCCCGACTGGAGACATTATTACCATGAAATAGTACTTATAAGAAGGTCTTACACCAAGATAAGGATCAGCGGCAAAAACGAAGGGTCTAACATAAAGCGAAGTTCCTTCAGATTGAGGAATCCAATCCTGATCAATATCGACCAGTTTTTTTATTGCTTCGACAGCGAAATCTACATCTAAACGGGGTATACAGAGCCGATCATTAGAAATGTTCATACGGCGCATATTGTCATAAGGGCGGAAGAGCTGGATATGGCTATCGCCTGTTTTATAAGCTTTCAGACCTTCAAAGGTTGCCTGGCCATAGTGGAGAACCATTACGGAAGGATCAAGAGCTACTGATCCATAAGGAACGATCCGAGGGTCTAACCAACCTTTGCCCTCTTCATAATCCATTATGAACATATGATCGGTAAAGATTTGACCAAACCCCAGATTATTAGGATCTGGCTTCGGCTTGGGGTTTTGATTTTTTTCAATTCGGATTTCCATTATATCCATCTCCTTACCTATGCTTCAATGGCAAGAATCCAAGCAGCTAACTTAATCCTCGCATCGAAAACTTATTGATAATTATTAAATTACATTATAAGAAATTATGATCCTCTTTTGTCGATTTATTTATGTATACAATTTAGATTATTGAGTTCGAAACGCGATAAAGTATTCATATATATGATGAATAGGTGTCTGTGACAGAAGTTTAGCTTATTCTGAAGTGGCTGCAGGCAGACAGAGGGACAAAAAGCCCTCAGTCATTTTTATTTAACCTGGTAATAGCATCTTTTGGGTGAATTAAGCTTATCGCCATCTTTGAGCTTTTTAATTATTTTATCTACATCTTTTTTGTCCAGACCAGATATTTCGGCTACTTCTTTAGCACTTAATGGCTTGGCTTCCTTTTTAAAAACAGCCAATACTTTGCTTTCGTTATCCATTATGAAGGCTCCTTTCAATATGTGGTTACATTAATATAAGAAATCCCAAACGCTATGTCAACCTAAAGCAAAGGGTTATACGCTGCCATTCGGCTGTTCGAACTGGCTAATAGTGGGATTATTTGGTATAATAAAAGAGTGCCTGTGCAGGATAGGTAAGAGGCCATACTTCGACAATTACCAAAACTTGACAATAACGCATCTGCATGGTACGCTTGTTGGGCACGAAAACACTAGTCAAGATATCCTAGTAACAAGCAGTACCTTTAGCATATCGATTCATTCCAGATCAATTCAAACTATCTATTGACCGTAAGTCCGAAATTAAAATTCGCAAACAA
>CAZOZX010000181.1:0-3238 GCA_964584415.1 uncultured Syntrophomonas sp. | reverse complement strand
CATACAAGAATCCTTTCTGATGCTTATTTGATACGGCTGCGTAAATTATATCAATTCCGGATGGGATTCGTCCGCAGGTCAGAAGCTGATCCACTCCCCATCATCAGGTATAATTAACTGGTCAGTTATGGAGTTTTCCTGGGTGAATGCTTTCAGGGCCTGCCGGGTCAGCCCGCAATGGTTCCAGGCTTCCAGGTGGACGGCGACGATTTTGGCCGTGGGCGCGTGGCGGCAAACCGCCAAGATATCCTCCTTGGTCATAGTAATCGGGTCACCGCTGGCAAACTGGGCGGCTCCGGCAAAACAGACTATAATACGGGGATGGTGTTTATCCAGTACCTCTTCAACCTCAGGGCACCAGATAGTGTCACCCGCAATATAGAGCGAGGGTTCCGCGCTCGCTTCAAGAACAAATCCGGATACCGGCCCCATCTTTTGACCGATCTTGCCGGTGCCGTGCTGGCCATTGGTCCTTGTGATCGTGATTCCATCCCAAGAATAGGCTGAATCTATCTCTTTTACATTTATAAAGCCTGCCTCCGCTATTTTGGCGGCATCGGGCGGTTGGCAAAAGAGCGGGCGATCGTGGAGCAAGATCTCTATGGCAGCATCGTCTAAATGGTCCGAATGTATGTGAGTGACCAGAATGGCGTTTACATCTTTCAAACTGGAGGGATCTACCGGCAAGCCTACCAGCGGATTATCGCAGCTATTGGCGACGCCAGGTATAGCTGCCATTTTCCCCGCCTCACTCAGCATCGGATCTAACAGAACGAGTTTTCCATTAATATCGATTAACATAGTGGCATGTCGCAACAGCTGCATCTTCACAACCTATACCTCCAGTTCAAAATAAGTATTTGACTAGGGTAATAACTCCAAATACTGCTCCCAGCAGAATATACGCCAATATTCACGGCGGGCACCGTCGATACCAAGGGGCTCTGTTATTCATAAATGTATCTTCCTTTCCCCAGTTTTGCAGCCAAGTCGGTAATTCCAGAATCTATATGACAATATTATATCGTCTCGCCTTACAAATTCACATATTCCTGGTCATACCGAATTGTCTCTTTTGAGGGGGTGAAAGAGCAGGGGGGGATTGGAATAACCGGGATATGAGATTAACTTAACCGCAAACACCTACGTTCATGTTAGAGAACATTTACAACGCTTCGGATAAATTAGGGAAGGTCCTTAAAATTAGTTAGATCTAATAGCCTAAAGACAGATAATATTCTAAGTAAATAAGTACCCTCCAGTTTAATATTCTGGAGGGTATTCTCTATTTACCACACAGTTGTTTCTGTTTTTACTTCTTAACATTTAGTGTTAAGAGTTGGGAACCGGTATTTCCATTTGGGTCAGTAGCCATCGTCAACGGATACTTGATGTTGCTGGAGTTCCAGATAGAATTCCCTCTGTAAAATATATATAAAATTACAAAATCTGACACACTAAGGCAGGATTATGCTTGTGATTATAGAAGGAAATAATCATTAGTAAATGAAATTGAAGGATGAAATGAAGACGATTCCAAAAAATACCTCAGTAGTACTAATCTAACTGAAAAAGAGATCAAGACTATTCATGATGCATTTGATGGTATGCCAGGATATATTGCAGAAGTTAGAAGGCAAATTGAATTAGGATTATCCGTTGATGAATTAATTCATGACGTATCTGGAGGGTTTGAGGCTTTATTATTAAAGGAATTTAAAAAAATACAGCTAAATGAAGAACTTGAAAAAATTTTAGGGGTATTAGCTTTCGGACCCGAGCAATACACCCTAATAGAATTAGGTGACATAACCAAAGTAGAACCTAAAGAGATAATTGCTTCAATTGATAAGATAAGCTATATAAAAATAGATGAAAAGAATAAATGTGTATTAATTAATGTTTATAGAACTTTACCCAAGGTTGCCTGAAACACATTAAGCAACAAACTAACCAATTACTAATTCATTATTATGAAACCACTTTAGTTATGGCAAAAAACTTGCGTTACTTACCTGAGCTATATAGCCAAGAAAAGGACTTCACCGCTTTAAGAAGCCTTTTCTCAGTGGACAATCTGATTGATTATTTTGATAAAGAAGGCCAAATACACATTCTGAGAAAAAATATAAGATTATTGGCTCGGGTTTCTTTTGAAAACGATGAGTGGCAATACTTAGTCTGTTCAGCCCTTTTAGATTCGATTTTTACAGATATTAAGGCCTCCCCTCCATTACTGAGCGCCTATTCGGGGACGAAGAATATATGAGCGATGTGATGGCCATGATGCTCCCCCAAGTTTACAGTAAGATGAGAAGCGCAAATGAGGTAACCGTAGTCTGATGGTTTTAACTTCTCTGGATTTATGAAATGGCGTTGAACCGTTAAATATCAAATAATAAGGAGGAAAATGCCTGGGATCAGGCATAATTACAATGAAAATATTACTTTTACATATCAGTGATATTCATTTGTCTAAAAGAGATGATGTAACCGCTATTAATATTGATAAGTTGGTTCAAGCGCTTAATGTACTAGGGGCTATTGATGAATGCATAATAGTTGTTAGCGGCGATATTTCAAAAGCAGGAAAAATAAACGAATATAAAATGGCAGGATACATGATCGGAACCTTAGTTAATAAACTAAAAGAAAAAAAGCTTCCAGGAAAATGGATCAATGTTTTGGTTGTTCCTGGGAACCATGATATTGACTTTTCAAATAATAAAAGAACTTTTAACGACATTAAAGAGTCTTATAAAAGTAAAACAATTAATGATTTAATGGACGACGACATAAAGGCACTTTCCAATTTCAGTGATTTTGCCGGACGAAACGCGTGCTTTAGAGATAATCATGTTGTATCTCAGAAAATCATTAGGTTTGGAAAAACTAACATAAACTTCATACTTCTGAATACTGCCCCGTTATCCTTAGAGGGAGGGAGTAATGAGGATAAAGGAATCCATTATCTGCGACCAGAGGATATTATGAATATTCAAGCAAAGTTAAATGGTAACTTAAATATCATGGTAATGCACCATAGTTATGAATGGTTTATTAATCCCGTCAAAGAAGTTTTAAGGGGTATCCTAATTGATAATTTCCCACTCATATTGGAAGGACATGAGCATGACGGGTTTGGAGAAAATAGAAAGATTAATAATAGGGGGCCCATAAATTTTATTCAGGGTAATTCATTGTCAGGTGATAGGAACCACGAAAAAGGATTTATTAC
>CAZOZX010000180.1:0-3299 GCA_964584415.1 uncultured Syntrophomonas sp. | reverse complement strand
GGCAGGAAATTGCTTCCATAATATCGAAATGCGTTCTTGTTGACTAATTATGGAAGACTGAATTGGAACCATCCAAGAAAGCATAAAAACCATTGGTTAAGGTTTAGGAGTCAGTATATGCAAATCGGTTGGATAGATTTCTCCAAGGAACAGAGAAATAAGGTGCTCAGCGTCTTAAGAATCCTATCAGAGCCTGGGGCACTGGATGAGCTGGGTATCGGCATCATAAGAGACCAATTTGCCGATAGGTTGTTCCCTGGAACATCCACAATCCAGACCAGGGCGAAGTACTTTTTTCTGGTTCCTTATATTATGCTCGAACTGGAAAAGCACAAGAATATCAAACCCCATGAATTCCTGAGTCTGCTTGATGCCAAAGAGATTGAGCTGATCGATATTCTGGCCAAGGGTGATACTGATGGCGTTATCGGCATAGATGCTGGAAAGGAACTTAAACGTAAGCCATCCAGTATCTATTGGAATGGTTTGAAAACGTACGGATTTTTTATCGAAGAAGGGTTAAGTATAGCGGAGTATGCAGCTGCCTTTTGCTCGCTGCGGGACAGAAACCTCCAGACCAGGCATGCCGGTAACATTAAGTATGATGATCAGGAAGCCGCTGATGACTGGGACAGCGTGAGCAGGAACATAAGTTACTGGCGTGTGCCCCTTCCCCCCACTGCATGGAGAAAAAGCCTTTCCATAAGTCTGATCCCGGAAGAGGCGTTGTTTCTGAAACAAAAGATTGTGACCATGCCGAGAACAAAGGATACGCTGCTGGCGTGGATCTTGAACGAGAACCGAAGCGACTTCTGCAGTTATGAGGTGTTCAGCGATATAGACAATCTGGTGTCGGTGTTACCAGGTGCGATCAAAGCTGATTATATAATGGCTCGTGATTTTGCTCAGTTTATCTATGGTGCCCATATTAGGTATAACCATATTTACACTGAAGGCCGCAACGAAAAAGTCAATGTGGAATGGGAGGCGTGGAAGCAAAACATCCCAGACGTTGACCTGGAGAAATTATTTTTGAATCTTGCTGTCACCAACAATCACTTAAAGGAATTTTTAAAGGTCTACCAGATGAAACTGAACTCTGTTGACGAATTGGACAAGCTGATCATCGCCAGAGAACGACAACTGAAGGGGCCCAGCAGATCCAAGCTGACTAATAAATCACTGTATAAATATAAAGGTACCCTCATCAACATGGAACGGCTGTCATACCGCTTGCGCAATGCTCGGAGGATTGTGAAAGATATATTTGCAGGGGAGGGTAAAGCCGATGCTGAAGCCTAATTCCGACCGGCTGGAATACGGAAAAATGCTTATCCCCCCGGTGGGATTCAAGACTGCGTTTGCGGTTGGCACCACTTATTCACTGGATCTCGAAACGCTGTTGGGGGTAAGTATAGCCCTGGGCCTTAATGAGGACACCGACAGCTGTATGAATGAGAGTCCCTTGTTTTTGTTGGAGGCGCTTCGCAAGGTATCAGCAAAGATGCTGGTCTTTAGCGAAACCGGACAGATTGCGGTTCCCAAAAACGCCAATCGGCTGTTCCTTCTTCTCGAGCAGATCGTTATAACCGTGAAACCCCCAGACAACAAATCATTCCACCCCAAGTTATGGCTGATCAAATACGAGAATGAATCAGGTGAAGCAAAGTTCCGGATGGTGGTTCTCAGCAGGAATCTGACATTTGATCACAGCTGGGATATTGCGCTGGGCATGGAGGGCACCCGCCGCAATAGGATAATAGACAAAACTGAACCCGTATCTGATTTCCTGGCTTATCTGTCGGAACACATTAATCCCGGTGATAAAAACATGTCATCCAAACGCGAATCGCTCTTATCTCTGGCCAAAGAAATGAAGCAGGTCGAGTTTGAATTAGAGGACAAGACTTTCGAGAATTATTCCTTTTTACCCATAGGTATTGGCGGAAAATACGGCAAGGCCAATACCGGGCTGTTCGGAAATTATTCCGATCTCCTGGTTGTTTCGCCGTTCCTGAGCAAAAATGTTATGGAAGAACTCAGAGGATTGCAGCGGGCCAACGCCGCCAAGTGCCTGATTACACGAAAAGGCGAGTTGTTTAAGCTCTCCGCGGAATTCTTAGAGGATTTCGAAACCTATACAGTAAGAGACGAAGTCATAGACGGCGAAGACCGAATATCGGAAGAAGGGGAGCCAGGCCGTCAGGACATCCACGCCAAGATCTATCTAAGAACAAATGATTCGAAACCTGAGCTGTTTATCGGTTCGGCCAATGCCAGCAATAACGCTTTCTGCGGCAACGTAGAGTTTTTACTATGCCTGCAGGCAGGAGCCAATAAGATAAGCGCGGCGGATCTGAAAAACGACCTGTTCGGCACGGATGAGCGCTTCAATCCTTTTGAAAAAGTTCAGGTTTGTGAATACCAACCGGCAGAGATTGATACAACCAGGGAAGCGCTTGAAAAAGCTATAAAAGATTTCTGCCGGTCTGATTTGGCAGCCCGGATTACTGATGGATATACTGCAACTATCGAAATAAAAGGTTTCACAGCATTGACCGAAATGTATTTGTCCCCGATTACGACGGGGCAGAAAGTGAGGATCAGCGGCGAAAATGTGGCCTTCAACAATTTGGCCTTGGAACAGTTGTCGGAGTTCTATGTGGTAACAGCAGAAAAAGATGAGCGGCAGATGTCCCGAGTGCTGAAGATCAGGACCATAGGCATGCCTGCCGACCGCGATTCCAAAATATTCTCGGCCATTGTCAAAGAGGAAGGTTTTATTAAATACATATCGTTTCTATTGGGCGACGATTATTTGATGTCGTTCATTGAGGATGGTATAAGAAAAAGCAGCGGCTACCAAAATCTGACCACGGTTGACACCCCGGTACTCTATGAAAAAATGCTGAAAGCAGCAGCCCGTACCCCGGACAAGATTCGGGAGATCAAAAAAGTCGTGGAAATGATCAATGACAAAAATGTGATTCCGGCCGAATTCACTGATCTGTACAGCGTAGTCACTAAGGCGGTGATGAAATGATCGACCTTATACAAAGGGAAGAGGAGACCCTGGCTGAACTGAAGGATTTCCAGCGGGCAACGGTCAACCGCTGCTTTGAAGTATATAAATCGGGGCAGAAGAGGATCCTGGTTGCCGACGAGGTGGGATTGGGTAAGACTCTTATCGCCAAGGGTGTCATTGCCAGGACAGCCCGGTGGCATAAGCAGAAAAACGACAACCTCTTTAAGACCATTTATATTTGCTCGAATCAATCTATCGCCAGCCAAAACATTCA
>CAZOZX010000179.1:0-3313 GCA_964584415.1 uncultured Syntrophomonas sp. | reverse complement strand
GCTGTAATTATAACTATATGTCACTTATACCAGGATCCCAAAACGAACAGATAACATTAATAAAAGCCGAGATTCATTTTAATAGCCAGGAAGTGATAGACTGTTATATAAAAAGTCTTGGAGTTGATCAGGAGGCAGATGTATATACTGGCGGTTCCTCGGTAAATTATATGTACGATAAAAGTGGTAATATTATTGGATCATATAATTATCAAAATGTTCTTTATATAAAAGTGCTTCCCGAGACAACAACTGGCAGTGATTAATTACTCGGAAGGAGAGTGTGATAATGGAGCATGTTGAGGCTAAATGTATGTTGTGCGGAAAAGTGTATCAACTGGGTGAAGAGGATAAAGACTATAAGAAAATGTCTGATCCCAACAAACCGGGGACCTTTATCTGTGATGTTTGCTCTAATCGCGTACGTTACGAGTCTGACGACAAAAAGAAACATCCCAAACCGAGCAGCACTTAGGGGATCAATAATTATTTCCAGGGTTCGTACCAGTGGTAATTGATAAGATCTACGCCTGCTTCTAGGGCAGCCTTTTGGGTGTAGTAATTAGTGGTACCAAAATAAACATCAACCCAATAGGGGTATTTGCGCCAAAGACCATAATAGACATCCCCGGTGTCGTTGACGATCAGGGAGTCATACCAATTACCCTGAATCTCAATAGGTTGGTTGAGGAACAAGACAGTTCCAAATGGAATAATGGGCTGTCTGGCTTCTCCGCCTTCATTAAGAGGGTAACGTGGATGAACCGCTCCTGACCCCAGAAAATATCCTCGAGCTGAAGCAGAAGCAGGCGCCAGGGCATGTTCTGTATAAAAGGTCAGTTTCTGGTTTTCTACCGAAAACCGCACATACCATTGTGGTTGAGGGCCTGTTTCCTCAATGTCAGATTGAGAAGTCGAATCCGGCCAAGGTTTGGGTTCAGGGTGGTAGGAACCCCGGAAAAAGAAAAAAGATATTAGAAATAAAATTATGATCACCATAGGAAACAATATTAAACGACCGTCTCGTACCATAAGATAACATCCTCCTGTTGATATTTTGAACTTGATGAAACTCTTTTATTAATAACAGATTGTGGATGTTTTGTTTCCCGACACAATATCTATCTAAAGGAGAATTATCTAACCATGCAGCCTACAAATGAAGGCCTGAATAAAGACCTTTTTGAATATTTACTTAAATCAATTGCCGATGCCCCCTCTTATAAATTATTAAGTATTGAATTAGTAGGTTTAGCACCGCTCCGGTCCCAATTTAAGATGGAAGTGCGGCCAGAGCACGCGAATTCTATCGGACTGATGCAGGGTGGAATATTGAGCGCCTTGGCTGATGCCGCAATGGGTATCGCCGTCCGGACTCAAGGTGTTAACGCCGCTACGGTAGATATATCCGTTGGTTTTACATCAGCTGCCCGGGTAGGTGATACTTTGCGTGCCGAGGGTTCGGTAGTGAAAGCGGGTAAAGATATATTTTTTACTGATTGCCGGGTACATTCTGGTGATCGGCTAATAGGATACAGTAAAGCCACTTTCTATAAAGTTGGTAATATCAAGTACTAAATACGGGAGTAGATTTTATTGGGTCATGATTTGTTCAAATTAAAAGAATATGGCATATTCACATTTAGATCTACATCGCAGGCACTAAAAGCGGAGCGGGTATTAAAACAATCCTCCGCTCAATTTTTGTTGATGCCCACCCCCCGTGAGATATCGGCCAGCTGTGGATTGTCGGTAAAATTGGATTTGGCAGATCTCGCTGCCTACCAGGACATGCTGCAAAACGGTAAGGTAGAGATAGAAGATATCTACCAAGTGATCTCAGTGAACCAAGAAAAGAAAATAGAAAGGCTTGATAATGTCTAGTTATTACCAGACAATTGAGCAAATATTTGCCCCTCGGGGTGCTCTGACAACAGCTCTGGAAGACTATACCTACCGCGTTGAACAAGTGCGTTTTGCCAACAAGGTGGCCGAAGCTTTTCAGGATGATTTGTTTCTATGTGCAGAGGCTGGAACCGGTGTTGGAAAAACCTTTGCATACCTGATACCGGCTATATTATGGGCCCGGCAAAACCATGAGAAGGTCGTTATCTCTACAAAAACGATGGCTCTACAGCAACAGATAGTCGATCGTGATCTGCCCCAACTGGAGCGGGTAAAGGATTTTCAATTCAAATATTGTGAGGCTAAAGGTCGCGAGAACTTTCTTTGTTGGAACAAATATCAGCGGATATTAGGGGGCAGAAGATCTCTCGATAAGGATCAAATCGAATTTGTAAAGAAAATTCTTATCTGGGCCGAATCCACCCAAAGCGGGGACCGTAAAGAATTAGGGCTGTCTCAAAATTTTATGCGTAACTGGGATCTGGTGGCGGCCGATCGGAACAGCTGCCAAAGGGAAAAATGCCAGTATCATGACAAGTGCTTTCGGCTTAAAATGATCAAAGGTATGGCCAAAGCGGATTTAATCGTAGTAAACCATGCCCTGTTACTATCAGATGTTTTGGTGGATAACCGTATTATTCCCGAATATAAACGATTGATAATCGACGAGGCACACGCCTTTCTTAAAGAGACATTCGACCGATTTGCCTATCGGTTTGATAAAAGTTATGCTCTAAAACTATTTACATCATTGTATAGCGAGGAAAAACGCGTCAAAAAGGGATATCTGACCCACCTGCATGTCAATTATCCGAAAATATCCACCCAAGTGGGGGCCTGTGAGCATTTAGTCAGCCAACTATGTCAGGCAGCCATAAGGATATTTGATGTACTCACTCAAGGACTAAAACTACCCCTCAATTATAATTTTAGTCACATTATCAGCTGGCATGATAAAGAGCAGGATTGGCTGGCAGATGTACTAGATGTGCATAGTCAGGTATGGAAACCGGCTGTCGATCTATTAATCGAGCACCTGCGGGCAATATGTGAAGAGTTAGCAGATGAATCAGAGTGTAACGATATTTATGAATTCATTAGTATATTGCAGGAGACAGATAATAGCCTGTTTAGCATATTAGCTGAAGAGATCCACACCGATTCTTCTACTAGCTGGGTGGAGTACACACAGGGTCAGGCAATTGCCATTTGTGCAGGGGGAGTCCAGCGTGGTAGTCTACTGGCCGGACAACTATATGAGAACCTTGAAAGTCTGGTGATGGTATCGGCCACCCTGGCCGTGGAAGAGAATTTTGATAACTTTATCGATCGGGCTGGGCTGAAGGAACGAGCTCAACACGAGCAGTTGGTGACGCATCTGGAACATTCACCCTTTGATTATGAGCAC
>CAZOZX010000178.1:0-3353 GCA_964584415.1 uncultured Syntrophomonas sp. | reverse complement strand
TCCTGTACCGTCATATTGACGTCTTTGAGCGCCTCCACCCTTATGATACCGGTACTATAGGTTTTAAACAGGTTTTTAATGGTAATCATTGCACCCGAACCTTGCTTCCATCCTCAAGCTGGGCCGGTGGGTTGATCACAACCTGGTCATCCTTGGCCAGACCGGCTTCAATCTCTATAGTTATACCGTCGCTGATGCCAGTCTTAACCAGGGTAAGCCGAGCCAGTCCATCCTGAATGACATAAACGCTGCTGCCTTCATCTTTTTCCACCAGGGCTTCAATCGGTATCACCAGAGCCTGGCTGTCGGCGGTGGTAATCTCCAGGTCCACATTATATCCGGGCAGCAGCAGTGACCCGCCCTCAACATCCACAATAATGGGCAGGAAGGTATCCTCATCCTGATTGATCTTGGTTTTATTGATTACCTCCATCCCCACCTGGGTAACCTTGCCCTGGTATTTTTCGCCTTGAAAAGCATTGCCGGTGATGACCACTGGCTGACCGGCCTTGATTTTACCGGATTCACTTTCAGTCACATCTCCCTGGATGCTCAGGGCGGCCAGACTGCCGATAGTCAGCAGCGGAGAATTCTCGGTGATTTGATCCCCTTGTTTTACGGCAATGGATAATACCTGTCCATCCCGGGTACATATCAAGCCCTGCCTGGCGGTTTGTTTCTCTACTAATTCAAACTGCAGTCTGGCCGACTCAACGTTGGCCTGCAGTGATTGTAAGTACAACGGTGCAGCAGCCTGGGCCCTTTGTAAATCGGCCTGGGATTTGTCGTAGGCAGCCTGGCTATTATCGAAATCGGCCTGGGCTTTTTCCAGATCAGCCTGGGCCACCGCGCCCGCCTGGAACAAAATCTGGATGCGTTCAAGATTTGTCTTAGCTTGTTTATAATTGTTCTCAACCTGTACAAACGCAGTCTGGGCGGAAATCAGTTCGGTGGTCTGACCGCTGGACCCGGCCTGGTACAAAGCCGACTCAGCCGCAGCCAGGTTTGCCCTGGCGGTGGCCAGTCTCTGGTCGGCATTGGGAACATACAGATCCATCAAAACCTGCCCGGCCACCACCTTATCTCCCATTTGCACATGGATTTCCTTGACGATGCCGGTTACTTCACTAAAAACGACCTCACGATCCGCCGCTGATACCTTGCCCGAAGCCGGCACCGTCTCCACCAGATGCTGCTCGCTCACCCGGGATGCCGACACCTTTACCACATCCTTATTTATAACCCGGTAGATGTTTAACCCCACCATTATAAGAACAAGTAGAGTCACCCCACCGATTAGGAGCTTTTTCTTTAGCGAATATTTGGATGGAATTGCTGAATCGGAAATGCTATTAGCTAATACCTGCCCCGACAATATTTTCACTCCTCTTTCTCTCCTGCCAGCTAAAGGCTATTTATACAACGGCCGAATTCTTGGCCAGCAGGGCCATCACAACCACATAAATAATCCAAATCACTCCCAGAAATACCGCTAGTCCCTTGGGTTTCTTTTTCATGGCTATAGCGCCGCCCAGGATGAGCAGAATCAATCCCCAAATTCGGAATAGCTCCAACTGCTCCAGCAGGCGATATAGAAAACTGGTTGAATCTGCATTTACTAAAAATAATGCCAGACTGGTGCTGACCTGCATAGAAGCTTTTAATCCCATAGCTTTGATTAGCACGGTAGAAATCGCAGCTTTTATGATTGACGGTATACCCGAAAAGATCGCTACAGAGTATAACTGTTTAAAAGTGGCTTCTCCAACAATAATCTGGTTGTATAGAGCCAGAATTGCCGCCTGAACCAGCCAGACCAGCGGCATACCCAAAATGGCAGCGATGACTGCCCCGGGCACCACAAACTTCATCACCAGCGCAATCTGATCCGGGGCCTGCCCGGCGGCAGCCAAAGTCTGCTCGGTGAAGGCCTTGGTCTCCGGCAGGGCGATGATGGTCAATATGAGGCTGATGGCGACAATCGCCAATCCGGGCAATAGTATACGGGGATCTTCGGCAATGGCAGCAAAGGCCTTGCCAGGGGATGTCAGAACCTTAACAAATCCCTGCGCCGTAGACATTCTTGTTTCTTCCATCAGAAATGACCTCCTTCTTCACCAACTATCAATATCTCCTTTCAACATATGTACTATATATTCCTCTGTTTTATCTATAATTCGGCATAGTAAAAACCCGCCGAGGAAGGCGGGTTTTTGTTTAGCGTGCACGCTTCATATATTATATGTTGGCATAATTACGTTTCATCTCTAGGCTTGATAGATTTTATTCGATTGAAATTGCGGTTCGCAGGTTACATTGATGCCGAGTTTATGAAAAACATTTTCATCCACAGGAGAGATGATTACGGTAGAGTGTGCCTCACAATTACGCAGCTTAGGCAGTTGCTTTATAGCTAATGCAGCAGCTGGGTTCATGGTGGCACTGATGGCTAAGGCAATCAGAATCTCTTCAGTATGCAAGCAGGGATTTTGGGTGCCCATGTTCTTCACCTTCAAGGTTTGGATCGGCTCGATAACATTGGGAGAAATCAGGTGCAAATCATGACTTACCCCACCTAAGGCTTTCAAAGCATTCAAGAGCAGCGCAGCGGGGGCGCTCAATAAAGAAGTTGTTTTACCTGTCACAATGCCTCCATCACTCAATTGCAGCGCCATGGAGGGCCCTCTGCTGTTATCGGCTTTCTTTAAGGCCGCCGCCACTACCGGGCGGTTTTGGGAGGAAAGTCCTAAGCTGCTTATCAAAAGTTCCAGTTTGTAAATCTCGGACTTTTCGGCAAGGCCCTGCAGAAGTGCACACCTGGTCTTATAATATCTGCGGATGATCTCCTGCTCGGCCGCCTTGCGAACTACCCCATCATCAGTTATACAGAATCCCGCCATATTTACACCCATGTCCGTCGGGCTTTGATAAGGTGATTTTCCTGCTATCTTCTCGAAAATCGCATTCAGCAACGGGAAGACCTCAATGTCCCGGTTGTAGTTAACCGCTTTGATTCCATATGCGTCAAGATGAAAGGGGTCAATCATATTAACATCATCCAGGTCGGTGGTAGCGGCTTCGTATGCGCTGTTGACCGGGTGCTTTAACGGTAGACTCCATATTGGGAAAGTCTCGAATTTGGCATATCCAGCTTGAACACCCCGTTCATACTCATGGTAAAGCTGCGAGAGGCAGATTGCCATTTTCCCACTTCCGGGACCAGGGGCAGTCACCACCACAAGGGACCTGGATGTTTCAATAAATTCGTTTTTTCCATATCCATCTTTACTAACTATCATGGGAATATTAGCAGGATAGTCCTCAATCGGATAATGACGGTATACTTTTATTCC
>CAZOZX010000177.1:0-3366 GCA_964584415.1 uncultured Syntrophomonas sp. | reverse complement strand
TTCCCCAATATAAACAACTGGTTGATACTATGAACCAAGAACAGTGCACTTACCTGGTAGGCCGGACCAGCAATAAGACGCTGCGGCGGATCTTAAATGATCGTTTAGCTGCTACAAAAGAAGATTGGCAGTTAGAAAACGCCGGGGAAGAGAGCAAGCTCCAAAAAGGCTGGCCTACCATACACGGAGATAAAATCCAGCTTCTTTCTCTGGCTGCAAAAATGCTGACGGAATTGAATCAAAACTTATCCACTAATAAAGCCCATTACATGGTTGATGAGATTATCGACTGTGCCAGTCTATTATTCCGGGCTGGATTATTGTCTGATTGCCTGGGTTTGCTGGCCACGGCTGTCAACAATCCTGTTTTTGAGAATGACAATCCATTTTTGGATCGTTCTGATTCATACTTTGGGCAGGTAAATCGTTTGCTGGGCAAAGTGGTACCTTTGTATAGCCTGCTGATTAACCCCGTTCATCCGCACGCCTATACCCTGGAGAACTACCGTAACCTATTTCCGGGATTCAGCCCGGCACCGGTTACCCTGATTTATTTGGACCTCTATGCTATTACCCAGGCTGGCATACAGGGTCAACGCCAGTATGCCCGTTATGAAATAATACAAAAAGCAGCCAAAATACGTACACTAAGTCGGGAAGATCGATTGGCCGCAGCTTTATTCAATTTGGACTCTGACCGAACTCTTGCCGATGTCGATGGTCTGCTGGCGAGTTTAGGTGAAGAACTAAAACAGTCCCCTCATGTGACCTACATAGGTATTGAAATAGTGCGTTTGTGCCATTTGCAGGGACTTACTCAATTGAACAAGAAAGTAGCCACTACCCTGCTCCGGATGTATTTGGATCTGTTCTATTGGCTGCCCGGCACACCATTTATAAATGATGGTCTGGTCAGCCATTTAGGTCCGCTTGCCGACGAGGATTGCAGGATTGAAGCGGCAAATATCGTAGCTCAGTATAAATATGTTCATCATTTGGATGCAGTCTCGACTGTACCAATCGAGGCTGTTTCTGTTCAGACGCATTTGTTGAGAAGAATGATGGAACTGAGCAAAATAATGGGGGTATTATGATGTCCGCAGTTGATACTGGCCAATATGCCAATTTGCTTGAAGACTTTCTTCTCAAAATGCAGCAAAATCTTAACCGGACCGCCGTGACAGCAGCAGGTAGTGTTGGCGACCTGACTATGTTGGAGCAGTATGTGCTGGACCTGAATACATTCTACTACGAAAGTTTTCATGACCATTTTATGCCTCTGTATAAACAAACCATTGAGAATGAGGTTCGCCGGCTTTTGAACCTTAACCTTCAGGACTCTGCCGTCAAAAACAATCTTATGACCACTTTGAAATTGTATATAAAATCTTTTAACCAGACCAAATATACTCTGCGTCAACTTCAGGAACAGCGCCAGGAGGTCGAATTGCAGCGATCGGCTCTGCAAACCGGCAATGACATCCGCAGTGTTGACTTACTCTATATTCTGAAGGAACAATCTGAGGCTTGGACTTTATTCTGCATCCAGGCTGAAACCGCCAGTAAACTGACTGAGGACGATTCTTTGCTGAAGATTCTCAACAATTATCCTGTTTGCACTATGGCTGCAAATCTGATACCCGCGTGGGGCTCCAAAGGTTCAAAAGAAAAACGATTACTAAACCGTCTGCTGGCAGACTGGCAATTAGGTTTGAAAGTACTGCAAAAACTGCAGGAAAATCCACCGAACGGTAAAGATACATCCCTTACTGGGATTGAACAATTGGAGGAAATAGATTCCAATTGGGATAACCGCAAAGTAAACTCCGCTGTACGCTCTTGGTACCAAAGCAACGTACAAAAAGATTATCACTTGTATCTCGATGTCTTAAAATCAGCAGTCAGTAAAAACGAGTTCAAACGCAGCCAACGACACGCAGGTCAATTTCGAGATTGGCTGCAAGCCTGGTTGAGTACCTTAGAACAGTGTATTACGTGGGAATCCAGGGGTTGGGGCCAGTGGGTCCAGGCGCTCAACCGCCTGCAATATCTAAATCCCCAATTATGCCAGGAGCTAGCTGATTACGGCAGGAAAAAGCTGAAGTCTCTTAATGTTTTAATCGAGGGATTATCATCGTCTGCTGATGCCAGTTACCGCAATTATAGTGAGGGAAGCCGAAACATTATCTCCGAGGCGTACAATTATCTCCAGCCAATATCGCTTGATTGGGGCAATTTCCGGTCCGATCCATTATCAGTCGCACTCTTTCACTTGATCTCACAGCTAGATCTTAGCTTGAATCAAATCGACTTGATAGATGAACGCGAGTTCAATTCTGAGCAAGCCATAAATAGATTCTCATCGCTTTTGGCTACCATGGACGCCAATATTGTCCGACTGGAGTCGAGTTTGGAATTAATGGCCAAACAAATTGCTTCACCTGGTATGAAAGGAATTTTCCAGGAAATGCACTTATCGTTTGAACAGATAACTATCGAGAAAGGGGCGATTCTTCCTGCCTCTTGTCGTGGTTGGGCGGACAAAGGGCAAATAGAATCCAGGCAAGATGCAGCGGCAGCAGGAACCGTTATGTATACGGAAGGCGACATATTTAGAATACGCCTGGGAGAGGTTCAGTATGATGAGGTACCTCGAATTATCATCGCAAAGAAAGGCTAAACATACATGCATGTAGCAATTGACCTGGGTTTGAGCCATTCATCATTGGTCTGCTGGCAGGAGGGCCAGCCGGTTGATCAGCCTTCCATATCCGTGAGGGTACCGGGTTTAGCTGTTTTCAAACCTGAAACCGCAGTTAATCCATGGGGCCGCACCAATCTGCAATCCTACCTGATCCATCTTTACCGTGAATACCTGCTCCCCAGCCGAATGGTAATCAACACTGTGGCATTGGCACTCCCGCATATCATGGGTCTCAAGGTACGCCGGCAGCTGTTGGACATCATGGAGGAAGTGATGGGGATCAACGAGGCGACCATCATGCCCCGTTATTTGGCCCTGGTCGCTGGATATCAGTTAACCAGCCAGGTGCCCTTAGGTGATATATTGGTAGTTGATATCAAAGATGCTCAAGCTGATTTTGCTTTTGTTAGTGTATGTCCGGCGGAAGTTATTACCCTGGAGCACCAATCTTCTGGGGGATTGAGCGATCTTCGGGCAGCAGCTGAACAGTGTGGATACCTTTCCCCTTCCGGCAGCAATCTGGATTATGTAATTGTGCTGGACGATGGTAATGCTCAAAATGAAATCAATGGTTGGCTCTCTACCATCTCCAGGCAGGTAAAGATTCACCATGAAAACGACCCTGGAGCCAAGGTTGCCGAGGGATTGACTGCTCCCATCCA
>CAZOZX010000176.1:0-3378 GCA_964584415.1 uncultured Syntrophomonas sp. | reverse complement strand
GAAGCGGGCGGCAACATGAGAGAGAAACTTTTTTTGTTTATGGACCGCGAAGGCGGCATTCTATCACTGCGTCCCGAGATGACAGTATCTATAGCCCGATTGGCAGCTACCCATCTGCAGGAAGAAAAATTGCCCCGCCGTCTTTTCTATTCAGCCAACGTTTTCCGCCATGTCCAGCCCCACCTGGCTCAATACCGGGAATTTTGGCAGACCGGAATAGAGTTGCTGGGGGCTAATGGTCCAAGGGCAGACGCCGAAGTGATAAGCCTGGCCGTAAAGGTCATGACCGAGTTTGGCCTGGACAATTTTATGGTGAGTCTCAACAATATTGGGATATTCAACAGCCTGTTGGATATTAGCCAAATAAATAACGAAGATAAAGACCGGATTCGCTCCCTGGTTACCAAGAAAGACCTGGTCGAATTGACTCGTATGCTGGACAGTCAGCCCATGGATGATCTCTTGAAGGAAACAATTGTTTTGCTGCCGACCTTGCATGGCGGTTTGGAAGTGCTAAACAGGCTGCCTTACGTGGAGAAAGATCAGGCCAGCACGGAAGCGGTACAGGAATTGATAACCATATACGATGCTCTCAAAGATATGGGAGTAGAGCAACACGTGTTGATTGATATGGGAATCCTGCGGGGCCTCGACTATTATACCGGTGTGGTTTTTGAAGGTTTTTCACCGGACCTGGGTTATGGACTGCTGGGCGGGGGACGCTATGACCGCCTCTTGTCCCAGTTTGGTTTCCCCTGCCCGGCTACTGGTTTTGCTCTGGGTATGGACCGTTTGACCCTGGTACTGAAGAGCCGGGAAGAGGAATCGGCCCGCTATTTGGTTGGCGGAAAAAACTGGCCGGCTATGGTGGAAGCCGCCGACCAACTACGAAAGCAGGGTAAGATAGTGGAGCTGGATGTAGAGGGACTGCAGCAAGACCAATTGCAGGCCAAAATAGCCGGCCGCCCTGAATACACCCTGGTCTATCTTGAAGGCCAATCCGAGGGGGATAAATAAATGAATGACAGACCACTGACGATCGCTTTATCCAAGGGGACTTTGCTTAAACCAACGGCTGCACTTTTACAAGCAGCCGGGCTTCCCTCTGATAACCTTCTCTCTGACAGCCGGGCCATGATATTCGATTACCCGGGTGAACCACCCATTCGATATATAATCTGCCGCCCGACTGATGTGCCTGCATACGTGGAGCACGGGGCCGCAGATCTGGGTATAGTGGGTAAGGATGTGATTGTTGAGCAGGGCAAGGATGTTTTTGAGATGGCCGATCTGGTTTATGGTTATTGTCGCTTTGTAGTGGCAGTGCCGGCCGAGAATAAGGACATTACTCTTAAAGATCTGAACTATAAACGAGTGGCCACCAAGTTTCCCCATGTGGCCGAAAGTTTTTTCCGCCGTCAGGGCCTCCAAGTGGAGGTTATCGAATTACACGGTAACATTGAACTAGCACCGTTGATGGGATTGTCGGATGTAATCGTGGACCTGGTTTCAACCGGGCGTACCCTGAAAGAAAACAACCTGGTGGAATTAGTCACTATTATGGATTCTACCACCCGACTGATAGGCAACCAGGTTAGTTTCCGGACCAAATATGACATTATTCAGCCATTACTGGTAAGAATAAAAGCTTTATTAAAGGAGCAATAAACATGAAGATAAACAGGTTCGATACTTCCGCAGGAAACCTCGATGCCTTCCTGGAAGCCGGGCAGGTAAATATGTCCCAGTATGAGGCCAGTGTGCAGGATATTGCTCATGAAGTGAAAACCAGAGGCAACCAGGGTATATTCGCTTGCACCGCCAGGTTTGACGGGGCGCTCATTGATGAATCCAATTTCCTGGTGAGTGAAGCGGAGATCGAGGAAGCCTGGGAAATGGTCGATGACGACTTCGTTATTGCACTGCGTAAGGCGATAGACAACATAACCCTTTTCCATCAGAAACAGCTCAAAAACTCCTGGATGGAACCTGATGCCAGGGGCAACATACTGGGACAGCTTTACCGGCCCGTGAAGCGGGTGGGTATATATGTTCCCGGGGGTACGGCTGCTTACCCATCTTCGGTTCTGATGAATGCTGTTCCAGCGATGGTGGCCGGGGTAGAGGAGATCGCGATGGTAAGCCCACCGGATAAAAACGGTAAGATGAATCCCTATACCCTGGTGGCAGCCTCCGAACTGGGCCTGAAAGAAATCTATAAAATGGGCGGCGCCCAGGCTATTTTCGGGTTGGCCTGGGGTACCGAGACTATTAAAAAGGTCGAGCTCATAAGCGGACCAGGTAATATTTATGTGACCGTGGCCAAGAAGATGGTCTATGGTAATGTTAATATAGATATGTTGGCCGGCCCCAGTGAGATCCTGATTGTCGCTGACCGGAGCGCCAATCCGGTTTATGTGGCCGCCGACATGATGTCCCAGGCAGAACATGATATCTTGGCTCGCAGTATACTGGTTTCCGACGATGCTGACCTGATGGATGCGGTGGAAAAGGAGATTGAACTCCAAATCCAGAACCTATCCCGCCGGCCGATTATTGAGAGGTCTTTACAGGAACACGGAGCCTTTATAAAGGTGGCAGATATCAAGGAGGCTTGTACAGTGGCCAATCTGGTAGCTCCTGAGCACCTGGAATTAATGGTGGACAAGCCTTTTGAAATATTAAGCCTGATTCAAAATGCCGGGGCGATCTTCCTGGGGCACAACACTCCTGAACCGGTAGGAGACTATATAGCCGGGCCCAACCATATACTGCCGACTGGCGGGACCGCCCGTTTCTATTCACCGGTTACCATCGATACTTTCATGAAGGCTTCGAGTATTATCTATTACTCCCGAGCAGGCATGGAGGAAGATGCTGACGATATTATCAAATTAGCTCAGGTGGAAGGTCTAACCGCCCATGCCAACTGTCTGCAAGTAAGAAAGGAGAGTTAATATGGCGGACGAAAGAAGAATTGGTGAGATCAAGCGGAAAACCCGGGAGACGGAAGTATTTGTAGAACTCGATCTGGATGGCAATGGTTTGCACCAGATTGATACTGAGATCAACTTCCTCAGCCATATGCTTACTTTATTTTCGGTCCACAGCCTATGTAACCTTAAACTGGCAGCTCGGGGCGATATGGAGGTGGATGACCATCATACCGTAGAGGATATCGGCATTTGTCTTGGCGAAGCTATCAAGCTGGCGCTGGGGGATAAACGGGGTATAACCCGCTATGGATCGGCTACCATTCCTATGGATGAAGCTATGGCCAGAGTAGTATTGGATTTATCCAACCGGCCATATTTAGTATTTGAAGTTGGGATTCCAGCTGAAAAACTGGGAGTTCTGAGTACCGAGAACATAAAGGAG
>CAZOZX010000175.1:0-3383 GCA_964584415.1 uncultured Syntrophomonas sp. | reverse complement strand
ACAAGCAGATGGTCATGAAATAGGCAGTCATGGTTTCCGTCATATTAATTTGAGCAACCTTAGTAAAAACGAAATTAAAGATGAAATTCAGAAAGCCCATAATAATATCAAAGAGGTAACCGGTGTTGACGCTAACCTTATAAGAACCCCCAACGGTGATTATAATGACACCGTTATTGAGGCAATCCACGAGGTAAACTATGAGGCAATACAATGGGGAACTGATAGCCTTGATTGGATGAATCCCGGGGTTAATACAATTGTTGAGAGAGTAAGCAAAAAAGTTCATCCGGGAGATATTATATTAATGCATGCTAGTGACACCTGTAAACAGACCACCGAAGCCCTACCTATCATTATCAAGAATCTTAAAGACCAAGGATACGAATTTGTAACTGTTTCCGATCTCCTTAAATTAAAACAATAGTTAAATCATAAAAGATCAGATAATAACTTTGATGTGGCCTGAATAAAGAACTCAACAGCAATTTGAGCAAAAAAGAAGAGCCATTTAAGTTGGTCGCTTAAATGGCTCTTCTTTATTTTTGGTCGCCTTCGTCGTCTTCGATATGCTCGAGTCCGATTTCCCGCAGGATTTCATCAATTAATTTATAATCCAACTTTACCTCTCCTTTCTTATAATCAACCACATAAACCTGAGGTAATTTTACGCACCGGACATGGATTTTAGAACCTATTCCAAATAGAATTTTCAAGTATTCTAAAAACCTCTACTATTAAATCACACCAAGAATATAATGTCCATTTATTACCATTTACAAAAACTCGGTTTATATTACCTATAGCGTTTTCTTACGAGTTAATATATTTAATTCGGATCGCTTTTGTTACTAATCATGGTGATTCTTATCATAATTTCTTAATAAATTTCTTGTCCTCAGTCCTTATAACCCGGTCATTTTTTATCAGACGCTCAAGGTGCTTTAGAATCATTGCCCTATACCAAAACGGCAGATTGGAACCCTCAAAACCCCATTCATAGATAAAACGCTGCTCATAAATATCATCCAGTGTTCTGGGCTGGGTCAAAAACTCAAATATTAAATCTTCTCTTTTGAAGATTACATTTAAATAACTCACCAACGTTTTCTCTATATCCTTATCGATCATATTTCGGTGAGAACTAAGCAATAGTCGAGGTTCTAAGGCTATCATTTTCCCTATCGACTCAATTATAGCTTCAATGCTGGCATACTCATCTGCATACCATGGGCCGTTCCGGGTGGCATCAAGATCCCCGGCATATAGAATTTCCTCTTGGGGAAAAAAGAATGCGTAGTGTCCCGGAGAATGTCCTGGTGTATGAACTGCGTAAAATTTTGTTTTACCAGTATCAAAACAATCCCCGTCCTGAAAAGAACCTGCTAACTCAATCCTATTAAAGCCTGGCCGCAAAGGAATATCTGCAGCTATTTGAGGCAGTGGCCTGTGCTCTCCATCATATGGGGTGCCCAACACCTCCTGCCAATGATGGTATCCTAAAGCTCTGTAGAATTGATTTTCATCTTGATAGAACATTATTTCTTCCCGGCCGGATAATTTCGGCCTGCCAGCAAATAATGGTGCACAGTTGACGTGATCAAAGTGAAAGTGGGTAAAAAGCAGCTTGTCTATCGACGAAAGAGAAATGTCCGAATAAGCCCGTCCACCTGCACCAGCATCAATTACGATCTTTTTTTCATCATCTATAAACAGTGAATTACTATATGGAAATCTTGCCGGAGCTTCAGGGCGGACCAACTTTATTAACTTGGTTATTGCTACTATCACTCGCTATCCCCCTTCGGGTGCATTAACAGCAAAAAGAAAAGAATCCGGGATTACCCCGGATTCCCTAACAAACTCTTAATCTAGTTTTTCAATCATTTCCAGTATCATATCGAAGAAGTAATTCATGTCCTCCGTATCATTGACCCCAGCTTTAAATCCTATTTCGGGAAACCTGCCGGGACCGTTAATCTTCACATTGACCAGATACGCCGCCCGGTCCAGCTCTTCCTCTACGTTGTCCATCTCAATGCTATCCCATTCTTCGGCTGTAGATTCCTGGAGGGTCTCAGATGGGCCTTGTTCCCCGTCTATTTCATCATGGTTTTCTATTATTTGTGATACTATCCACATCACATCGGTTAGGCTCATGCCTAATTCTTCACTTATCTGCATAATTTCATCCGCAACCGGTGTAATTCTCAGCAGGTCAGATAGATTGACAGGTTCCCCCTTGCCCCATCTATTTTTCATAACGTCACCTCCGCATCCTTCAACCGCAGTCTCTGTTCCTGATTCATGAACGGCTTCAGACCACTATTAATATTACGCCTGCTATTAAGATTATATGTGAACCATGCCGTAAAAAACAGTCGATTTTAATTCAACCTCAAGCCTTTTATTGCCTGTAAATACAATCTGGCCCGGTTATCATAATTTAATTAATGCTGGCTATAGATTAATAAATATATCACTTATGAACACGGGTGGCAATTTTTAATTGTATATTAATTGACTTATTATAGCCCAGATTTATACTTTGATAAGATAGTCTGATATTTTATTATTAAATAGGAGACAGCATGATTTTCACTAAGTCTTCTGAATTCAAAGGTGTGGCATACACTTTGCTGTCTGCATTCATGTACGCTACCCTGCCTATACTGGTGAAACTTGCTTATACGGCAGGATTAGGTCCGGGCAACTCGCTGTTTTTGCGTTATTTTTTTTCCTTCCTCCTACTCAGCTTTCTGATCAAGACTTTCAGCAGGGGTAATATTTTAACGTTATCGCCTCTGATAATTATCCAGGGTGTATTCCTGACTATTGGCGGATTGTTTTATTTTTTCGCCCTGGAATCATTATCAGCAGGACTGACCACAGTAATATTCTTTGTTTATCCCGTCCTGGTGGCTGTTTTGAGTATGATCGTCTTCAAAGAGTCGTTCGTTCCCAAGGTCTTTATCGGCCTAGCCTTGGCCTTAACCGGGATATTTCTTCTTACCGGGATGCAGGCAGAATCCACTTTGCCAGCAGTTGGTATAACCTTCGCATTGCTATCCTGCCTCTGCTACACTCTATATAGCCTGATCGGCCAAAAGACCGTCGCATCAAACCAACCCTTATCAATTACCGCCACCCTGTCCTTTATGGCTATTTTAATTATTGGCCCTTTTTACCACCATGAGGTTGCGGCAGTAATTCCTTTAACCTGGCAACAATTCTTAATTACGGTTACTATGGCTTGTTTAAATACGCTAATGGCAGTGCTTTTCTTCCTAAAAGGAGTACAAAAAATCG
Source organism: uncultured Syntrophomonas sp. (assembly GCA_964584415.1). Taxonomy (GTDB): domain Bacteria; phylum Bacillota; class Syntrophomonadia; order Syntrophomonadales; family Syntrophomonadaceae; genus PHAA01. The sequence continues at coordinate 74 of CAZOZX010000175.1, read as the reverse complement.
GTGCTACCAGAGCAACCTTGATAAGCACGGCAGAACCAGCCTTTTGTATTGTTCTGGCCTATTTAATACTGGGT
>CAZOZX010000174.1:0-3395 GCA_964584415.1 uncultured Syntrophomonas sp. | reverse complement strand
TGGAGTAAGCCATAAACAATTGAACAATTTAAAATGTCCTTGACAGGGGGTACACTTCAGGCTAAATTTTGGGATTTTAACAGGTAAAAGAGAGGTGGGAAATAAGCAAATATATAATTTAGCCTAGTTTCTTATAGGTTTCATCGAGGAGCTTTTCGGTTTTTTTATATTCCTGTAATTGCTCCGAAATCACGCCTATCCTATTGGAATGGAATTCCTTAAATGAGATTCTTAAACAGCGCTGTCTAAAGTACATAGAACGCCACCATGTTCGAGGACGGGACATGAATGTCAAAGACTCCTTGGAACTGGAGCAAAGGGCCCTGCTGCCTTTGCCGATCAAACAATACGATACCAGTAAATGCGCAGATGTCCGAGTGGATTAATATTCAACAGCTCGCTTTGAAACCAACTGCTATTCAGTCCAGTGAAATGGTCTGGCAAGCAGGTTAGTGTCAAAGCCAGCGGATTGGAAATAAAGGTTTACTACCGAGGCGAAGAAATTGCTAATCATCCCCGTTGCTATCAAAAGAACAAAACTCGCTACCGTTTGGAACACTACTTGCCATTGATAGAACAACGACCAAGATCGGTCTTTCATGCAAGACCAGTTAAGGAGGCGAATTTACCCGAACAAATTTACGATTTTGCCAGAATGCATCCTAATCCTGATAAGACGATGGTAAGGTTGCTGCGACTCATGGTTGATTACGGATTAGATACCGTTATTACTGCTGTTGAACAAGCTCAGTCCAAGCAACAGTATTCCATTGATATTATTGATTTTAACCTGGGCAATCCTAAGAAATCACAGGTTTTAACCATCAGTGGTCCGGCAGTAAACCCTGTTGACATTCGCAGTATGCAACCATATCATATAAATAAATTATATTGAAAACTGAATCCTTCCGCCTGGCAACGGTTGTTCAGGGGACCGTGATACGTTTTATACAGCTGCTACGGGTGCCAACATCACCAGGGCCGAAGGTAATGGACCTTACCCGTATAAACGTAGGGCCAAAGCCATTGGAAGGAAATTGAGCTGGGGGTAATATCCAAAACTGTCCTTAGTGACCGGCTATATCAGTGAAAATATATCATCTGCTATCATCTGCTATCAATATTAGCCGTACTATCCTGCAAGCAGGAAACGTTGCCTAAACATAGAATATTGAACGTATTAAAGAATTTTTATCCTTTTGGGCAAATAATCAGAAAAGGTGTGATATCAGTGAGAAAGATTAAGTCAGTCCTGATCATGTTATTGGTAGGTTTGATGCTGACCGGCCCGACCGGTGCAGCCATGGCGCTGGATTTCAATCTGAGCAGACCGGGCCTTACCCTGCCGGATATTTTTATCAGCAAACATGAGGTTATAAGGGCGGTACCTGTCTATAGGGCCCTGGTGGCTGATCACTTACACTGGTATACTACCAACGCTGATGAATATAACTTTTGGACATCAAGGAAAGGTATTAACCACGATGGTATCGCCGCCTACATTTCACCGGTGCCGCTGCCTTATACAGTTCCAATGTGGAACATGGTAAAAGAAGGACTTGAACAGTATTTCTTGACAAGTGAGGCTAACCGCGATTATGTGATGGGGAAGTATGGTTACCAGGACTGCGGGATCATGGGTTATGTGGTGGGATTAGATGATACCGCTAACGGTAATGCCCAAATGTATCAATGGTACCGGGGTGCTACCGACGGCTGGTTAAACGACGTTGCAAAAGAGCTTGGCAAGCTATATGGAATAGAATTTGACTGGGATGCCGACCATTATTACAATTCGGCGGCTGGATATATAAGTTCCTATGATTATGAAGGGCCGCAATTCAGGGTATGGTCCGATGCTGCGACGCTGCAGTCGGTCGACGTCCTCTCGCCCAACGGCGGGGAAAGCCTGACCGGGGGGACCACGGTTGATATCAAATGGCAGACTTTGATTCCCGGCGGCAATATCAGTTTGTATTATACCCTGGACCCGGCCCAGGGCTGGTCAGTTATAGCCGAGAACATTGATAACAGCGGCAGTTATTCCTGGAAGGTACCCAACAGCCCCACCGGCAAAGCGATAGTTGAGGCCAGGTGGACCTATGCAGGTATAGATGCCAATTGCTATGACCAGAGCGATAAATACTTTGCAATTAAGACCGGCAGCGCTCCCCAGATAAATTGGGCTCTGACCATGAAACCGGTAGCCCTGCAATACTTGTTTGCTCCGGCAGCCCCCACCAGCCTGGCGGTCAGTTCCAACCTGCTGCAGAAGCAGCCCAAGTTATATTGGCAAGATAATTCTGCCAATGAAAATGCCTTCGTTATTGAACGCAAAACCGCCGGCGCATCATACGCGAAGTTGACCCAGGTGGCCGCTGATCAAACTCAATTTGCCGACAATACGGCCAAAGCCGGCCAGACTTATTATTACCGGATAAAAGCGATCAATGGCACGGTATCCTCCGGTTATTCCAATGAGGCAGCAGGAACAGCCTATGCCCTGCCTGCCATCAAGCCTAATCTGCCCGGAACCGGTGCGGTAACTATGCTCTTCACTCTTGATCAAAGCAGTTACACCGTCAATGGAGTAACCAAGATTATGGATGTTTGTCCGGCCTCCATCAAGGGGCGGACCATGCTTCCTATCCGTTTCGCCGCCGATCCGCTGGCCGCCCTGACGGAATGGAATGGAAGTGAAAATAAGGTAACGGTGACTCTGGGAAAAACCAAGCTTGAGCTCTGGATCGGTTCCAATATGGCTTTCATAAACGGTGTGGCAACCATGATAGATCCCAATAATCCTGATGTAAAACCCTTGATAATCAACAGCCGCACCATGCTGCCGATGCGTTTTGTGACCGAAAAACTGGGCTGCACGGTTGAATGGATACCTGCCAGCCAACAGATAAAAGTAAATCATCCCGGGATATAATTAGATCCGCAGCCTGAACCGCTGATTGGATAATAATGATTACAGGGTTCTTCAACCTGGGACCTGTATTAGTGAATGATTATCCCTCTGTGTAATGCAGAGGGATTTTTATTTGTTTAAACAGCTAGAACAGAACCACGCAGATGGCGCGGCTATAATTTTTTAACAGATTACTTCTGAGCCAGCCCATGATACTTGAATTTTTAATTGCTGGCTGCTCTTGAACTTGCTTTTCCGTGAACTGGACTTCATAAGCTTTCGGAATACGATAAAAACTTGGCAAACTTGGTGAGGCAAATTACACTAATAAAAAAGATATAAAAAGGGGAAGAGTAATTAAAAAGGAGGATTATTATGGATATAACCAAAAAGGCATGGATTAATGGATTATTTTTTATAGCCACCTTTGGTAACAGTGAACCGGCTAATTGAGAATCACGGTGTTTCATTAAATACCGAA
>CAZOZX010000173.1:1347-3442 GCA_964584415.1 uncultured Syntrophomonas sp. | reverse complement strand
GACCGCATGACTGGCCATGTCAATGCAAAGGTAATCATTCCTGTTCAGGTCGGGCACCCGGGTCAGGCCTTTGCGCTTCAAGGCGGTGCGGATCCGGGCCAACAGCTCTTCGATGGCAAATGGTTTGGTAATGTAATCATCGGCCCCGATGTCGAGTCCCATGACTATATCGGTTACTTCATGCTTGGCGGTCAGCATAATGACCGGCGTCTGGGCCGACTGCCGCAGACGCCTTAGAACTTCCATCCCGTTCAAAGAGGGCAGCATCACATCCAGGATAATCAGATCGAAATCCCCGCTGACCGCTCTTTCCAAGCCCTGGCGGCCGTCAGTTTCCACTTCTACCCGGTAACCTTCATGGTTGAGCTCCAGCTCGACAAAACGGGCTATCTTTACTTCATCTTCTATAATCAGAATCTTTTCGTTAGCCATTTGACCCTCTCAGCTGTGTCGAAATACGTTGATGGACTCCGCGCACTATACTGCTTTTAATGTTGGCACAATCCGGGCCGATACACAAGATACCCGCCCGAAAGGCGGCCGGTCCTAAATATCTTTCATGGCATCGGATACCTGGGCGCTGACTTTGGCAGCTGCCGCGGATACATCGTCGAAGGTCTTGTTGATCTTCAGCTCCGCGTGGTTAGGTCTTTCCATACGGAAGTGGTGGCCAGTGAACAGGGCCAGCAGCAAGCCGATTATGGTCAGAGGCGGGACAAACAGGGTTACCAGGATAACGATGGTCAGGGACAGGTTGATGATGGGGTTCCCCTTCTTACTCACTATGAATCTGGTTTCATTGCTGGCTTTGATCAGCTTTTTCAGGGTGGCGCAGAAACCGTCCTTGGCCGGGGGTGGTTTAATTTTTCCCTTCTTCTCCAGGTATATCAGAGCCTCGACGATATCATCATTACAGGCTTCCAGTGCCTCCTTGGCATCCTCGTAACTAACCTGGGTCCGCTCTCTCAACCGGTCGATCGATTCCAAACTTACTGCCATTTCGATTCCCCCTAAAATATTGATATTTGAACTATATAACCAGGGGGTTAGAGCATGCTTAAGCCAAGATTAAAATTTGATTAGAAAAACGCTTACCAGGCAGGGGGACGGTTCTGTTGCCTGTTTCCGCGCTTTTACCTCTATAAGGCGAAATAGGCGATAACGATACTGCCCAGTACGACTCGATACCAGCCAAAGATCTTGAAGTCATGGTTTTGGATGTACTTCATTAGAAACTTGATGGCCAGCACCGAACTGATAAATGCTACGGTCATGCCGGTTAATAAAAGGCTGATTTCCAAAGGGGTGAAACACAGACCGAATTTAAATAGTTTCAGCGCACTGGCCCCAAACATTATCGGTACAGAAAGGAAGAATGAAAATTCTGCCGCGATGCTGCGGGAAGTACCCAGTAATATTGCCCCCAAAATAGTGGACCCGGAACGCGACGTGCCTGGAATCAGGGACAGTACCTGAAACACTCCGATTATAAAGGCGGTTTTGTAGGTCAAATCACCGAAGCCCTGGATTTTGGGCAGTCTGCCCCGGTTGTGGTTTTCGATCAATATAAAAAGAATCCCATAAACTATCAACGTTACTGCCACGGTTATGTAGTTGTACAGGTGATCGTTGAGCCAATCATCGAATATCAACCCGATGACCGCTGCCGGAATGACCCCAATGGCTACCTTGAACCAAATCGATATGGTTTCTTTCCTCTCGTCGGCGGATTTTACCCGGGAGAAAGGATTCAGCTTGTGAAAATACAGTAATAATACCGCCATTATGGCTCCCAGCTGGATGACCACCAAAAACATCTCTTTAAAGCCGGCTGATGCATTCAATTTGATGAATTCATCCACCAGAATCATATGACCGGTGCTGCTTATAGGGAGCCATTCAGTTATGCCTTCGACGGCTCCCAGGATAATCGCTTTAAGTATTTCCCAATAAAACATGGTATTTACCTCTATAAGTCATTAGAATTTTTTCTAAAATATGCGCCCGGCGGGAGACAAGGGGAGGTTTCTGCCTGAGCAGACCTGGTTATAGCTATGCTTATTTCTCCATGACAGGCAATAGAACCTCCTGTGCC
>CAZOZX010000173.1:0-1247 GCA_964584415.1 uncultured Syntrophomonas sp. | reverse complement strand
GATAGGCCCAGCCCGCTGCCCTGGCTGCTCCGGGATTCATCACCGCGTTTGAAACGCTCCATCAGCTCATCCGCGGAGATATTGAGTTCATAAGCCGATATATTCTTGACTGTGAGTGTCACGGCCGAGCCGGAGTCAATCACCGCGACATACACCCGTGAGCCTTCCTGTGCATATTTAAGGACATTCATCAGCAGGTTTTCGATAGCCCGCCACAGCAATTTGCCGTCCGCATTAACATAGATTTTATCGCTGGGATGGTTGAAGCGGAAATCCAGCCGATGCTCTTGAATCTTATCATCAAGTTCGCCCAATCCCTGCTCAATAAGGGCTACTATATCAACCTTCTCCAAGTGTACCGGCATGCTGCCGCTGGATACCTTGGCGGCTTCGAACAGATCATCGGTCAGCGTCTTCAAACGCTGCGATTTCTGCTCAATTATATCTATATATTCGGATGCTTTGGCCTGGTCCGGCTCGTTCTTGAGCAGATCGACATAGGTAATGATCGAGGTCAAAGGTGTACGTATATCGTGGGAAACATTGGTGATCAACTCGCTTTTCAGGCGTTCGCTTTTCACTTCATTGGCCACGGCTGCGTTCAAGCCGTCGGTTATGCTGTTGATATCAGCGGCTAACCGGGCGAATTCGCCGTCCCCGGGAATGTCGATGGTGTAATGGATTTCTCCCTCCTTGACCCGCAGGACACCTTCCTTGATGGTGTTGAGTTCCTTCACCTTCTGGAAGGCCAGCCAGGCAGCCACGCCCAGGGTTATAGGGAACATGAATAATGTCAGTCCGACAATTACCGGATAGCCTATCACCAGTAAAACTACCTTTACCGCCAGGTTACCGCTGTGGTATACCTCGCCGACGAACACGAACAGTTGGCGGAAGAGCTCATAAATCAGACTATGTTTAATCAACGATCGGTTTTTGAGGTGTTTGACCAGGGAAAGAACCAGCAGCAGCCCCGGGACCGCTATAATAATGGTGGCCGGGAATACCAGTCTGTAAATACCGTAAGTGTCCATTATCGCCATTGTCCCTATCCACAAGCCGATAAGCATGAAAGATAAAAACAGGTTGATGTCGGTGTAGATCCGGTCGATGGAATTTAAATGGATATTGTCATCTCCGGGCTTGCGTCCCGCCGCCAGCAGCAGATAAATAAAGGTTGCGGCCAGGGCTGCCAATAAGGCACCCATTTGATTTAGACTACCGGCAGCCAGGGCACGGTTTTCTTC
>CAZOZX010000172.1:0-3456 GCA_964584415.1 uncultured Syntrophomonas sp. | reverse complement strand
ACAGGACAAAAATGTGGTCTGCGGTCACCACAACGACGATCATCCTCATAACCACCAGTAGAAGCTGATGGATATATACCCCTTCAGGGAATGTACCCGTAACGTCTGCGTATATTGGGTATTTTTCAATCAAGTTGCTATCAGCCTTTTACCTTATAAAGGGATTTGTTGCAAAGCACAAATCCCTTTCAATATTTATAGTTCAAACCAACCTTAATCTTCCTAGCCTTCACTTTGGTTGGCTATTCTCGAGGCTGCTCACTTATTCTGTTCCTTTAATATTTGCCAAAGATTAAAAATGCCACCAGCATGACCAATAGACCAACCAGGTAAAAAATACCCAAGGGAATCGATATATAAACCAACAGCGCCCTCTCTTTATGCTTGTTGATGGCCCATAAGCCGGCCAACGCCGCCAGGATGCAACTGGCAAAACCCAGGTAGATTAGACTGGCAAATACCGGGGTATGCACGATATCGGGAAGGTCACCACTTCTCGGGCCGGGCCAGGCGGTCGCGGCGGAGAATAGCAGAACCGAAGCTGCAAACAACCCAAACGCCCACTTACCGCATCTGGTGGTTGGTAAAACCGTGATTCCCATCTCAAGCACCTCCCCTCTCATGCCCTATTCAGTTACTCGGATTGGATCTTAGGGCCTGGTTCTAATTTCAGTTTATCATGGTCACCGGAGATGGTAAATTTGTAAATTCAGCAAAACATACTGGAGCCGATATAGCATGGTATCCTAGGATAAACATCAGTAAGCCGCCACGCAATGATTTTCATGTATACTGTTCTCTCTTGTTGTAAATAAATCCATTATAATGGTAAATTTAAACCAAGAGCCAGCCTGGATAGTCATCTCAGTGCCAGTGCTGCAGCCCGCGCGGTGATTTTACCGCCGCATGAAGATAAACCGGAAAGAAGGCCAACAATTGCAGGAACCGATCTATAGAATCTATACCTATTGCCCGGAAGGCATATCCCCTAGTCTGAATAATTATCTTTCCCAGCCGATCAGCGAAGAAATGACGGCCAGCGATGTTATAGCGGTAAATTTGCTGGGACCGTTTGGAGATACCAGCCTGCCCTTCGCCTGTACTTTCGTAGGATGGTCGACGGAACGCTACGAAAATCAATTAGAGAAAATGTTCGCTAAAATCAATGACCTTACTACCATTAACCGCCAAAAGATAGCAGTGGAAAGTCTCGGCTTGAGTATGGAGAACGGATCTATGCAAATCGCGGGAGCTTATCCCTTAACTGACCTGGACCGGCGGGAAATAGAAGCTGAATACCAAAATGTGAGCTTTATTTTCAACCGCAGCCTGACCGAAGAAATGATGATCTGGATCCAGCATACCCTGATCGACGGCCTCTTGGATACCGATAATATCGGGGTAATTTGTGCCGTAATGGGTGATTCGGAAAAACTGGTTGAGTCCAAAATGCAGGAGATATTGTCCTTATTGCAAGCAGCCCAGCCCGAGGCAGGTGGGAGCAGCAACGACCTGGAAACCAGCCCTGATGACCTGAATGTGGCCCTGGCCTATTATTCCGGCCAGGATAGCGGCCTGCAGAGCTATACCTTGTTTTTCGGCAGCGAAGCCGCCGTCTTCAATTCGGCAGCGGAATTATTGCAGGATGTCTGGAGGCACAACCTAGGTTTGCCTGCTGGTAGCACTTATGAAGACCTGATCGAAGAGACTGATGCAGGTAACATTGCCGATCTAAAGGATTTCCGGGTGGAAAGTCTGGACCCGGACGGTGAGATCGCCCGGGTGCTTTATACCGGCAAGGGCCCCCAGGGTGTAGCCGGTCTGCTGGATTATCTGCTGGATGACTTGGAAGATATCGATGAGACCAGCCTGTGGTTTGAACGGGATCAGGTGAGAATACAACTGCTTGATTACAAGAGCCGGCTGGAAAACATAAATCAGGATTTCATGAATGACCTGCGCGGATTTATTGGTTTAATTCTAGAGTAAATATGAAGGCAGTTTAGATCAATGAGGAGGTTGAATTTATGAAAGTTGTGGCTTTTAATGGCAGTCCTAATAAAGAAGGCAATACCTACCAGGCTATTAAGCTGGTCCTGGGTGAACTTGAAAATGAGGGTATCGGCACCGAGATAGTTCATGTGGGCAATAAGAAAATCGGCGGTTGTATAGCTTGTTTCAAATGCCAGCAAAACCGCGACCAGCGCTGTGCCCAGAGCAAAGACAAGGTAAATGAATGGGTCCTGAAGATGAAGGAAGCAGACGGAATAATACTCGGTTCACCGGTTCATTACGCTGGTGTTGCGGCAACCATGAAAGCCTTCCTGGACCGCGCCTTTTATGTCTCATCCGCCAACGGCAACCTCTTCCGCCACAAGGTAGGGGCTTCGGTAGTAGTAGTGAGGCGCTCCGGCGGCATGCCCACCTTCGATCAGCTTAATCGTTACATACTCTATTCCGAGATGTTTATGCCTGCCACAAATTATTGGAATGTGGTCCATGGCCGGGCCCCTGGCGAAGTGCTCCAGGATGCGGAAGGATGCCAGGCAATGAGGATGCTGGGCAAAAATATGGCTTATCTGATGAAGTCGCTGGAGCACAGCAAAGGAGTCATCGAACCCCCACCCATGGAACGCAAAGTCATGACCCATTTTATCCGGTAAATACAAACTAACGACGATATTCGATCCAGGGACTATCCTTAGGTTGGCGACGGATCGGGAGCGAAGAGCAAGGCACGAACGAGGCCCGCGATTGAAGCGTACATTTAGTACGCTGATTGAGCGGCCCTTGTGAAGTAACGCAGCTATTCGCTTCCGAGACTAGCCTGGATTGGCGACGGATCGGGAACGTTGATCAAGGCACAAGAATAGCCCACGACGGAGACGCACATTTAGTACGTCGACCGAGTGGGCTGCTCTCTGTAACGAAGATATAAGAAACACAGGATTCCTCCAGACCGAAAATCAGCAGCAAAGCTCAAGGCATATTAAAAGCCGGTGATTGAGGCTTACCTTCATGCAACCGGCTTTAATGATCATAATTCTTTGGGAGCTGGTTCTAGGTTGGCGCTGGATCGGGAACGTAGCCCGAGGCACAAGAATAGCCCACGACGGAGACGTACATTTAGTACGTCGACCGAGTGGGCTGCTCTCTGTAACGAAGATATAAGAAACACAGGATTCCTACAGACCGAAAATCAGCAGCATAGCTCAAGGCATATTAAAAGCCGGTGATTGAGGCGTACCTGAAGTACGTCGATTGAACCGGCTTTTGATATAACGCTGAGATCTGCTGCTGAGGTCGGTCTAGCCAAAAAGGTAAGCTCCAACGAACCTTTCTCGACTTCCTTACCCTTCATCTGCCTTCCACTTTGTTTCCCATCTTCAACTTTTCCTGACACCTTCGTCTTTTGGAATTTCTTTTACTTTTAGTTTATTTCAGTTTCCCTTTACT
>CAZOZX010000171.1:0-3505 GCA_964584415.1 uncultured Syntrophomonas sp. | reverse complement strand
CCCGGCGATGGGCAGGAAGCCATAACCCACTACCGGCTGCTAAAAGCCAGCGATAAATATTCTCTGCTGGAGGTTCGCCTGGAAACCGGACGCAAGAACCAGATCCGGGTCCATATGAATGACCTGGGGCACCCCATAGCCGGTGACAAGAAATATGGCGCCACCACCAATCCCAGCGGCCGTTTGGGTCTGCACGCCCACCTGTTGTCTTTTCATCATCCGGTTAGTGGCGAACTGCTGCGTTTTGAAACCGAAGTTCCCAAAGCTTTCGCCCGCCTATTTAAATAAAAAGTGCCGCCCCCCGTCTGATAGCTGTACCTTGATCCAAGAGGTAAATTCCTATCGTTTGAACTTCACGAACGTTCCTCCAGCATCTGCATTTTTGTACCCTGGTCAGCTTCTCTATAGGCTGGGATCACTTCCTCAGCACCTCTATATTTCGCCATGAATATACTATTCTGGAAAGCCCAATTGGGACCCGTCAATATCGCCCAAAGATTGGAGGTTTAGGCAAGCGGGTTTTTACACGCGAAAGAGGAGGTATTTTATTGAACAAAAGGTTTTATACCGCCTGTATGATGGTATTGTTTTTCCTGGTCACCATATTTGCAGGCTATGGTACACTGGCCCAATCCAACGTGCTGGCAAAAAACAATAAGAACAAAATTTCTACTGAGCTGATAGCTGTATCCAACAAGGTGCCTGTGACCGGAGTGACCCTCAACCAAACTACGGCCACGATCACGGCTGGGTCGACCTTACAGCTGACAGCGACGGTAGCTCCACCTAATGCCAGTAATCTAAACGTTAAATGGTCTACCAGCAACAAAAAGGTAGCTGATGTTGATAAAAACGGTCTGGTAACCGGTATTGCTGCCGGTACCGCCAATATCACCGTCACCACCAATGACGGTGGCTTCACTGCTGTCTGCACTGTAACAGTCAATCCAGCCACGGTCACCGCCACCCCAGTTATTAATCTGCCGGTAACTGCCGCTGATAAAAGCATCAGCGGAACCGCAGAGAAAAACTCAACCGTCATACTCACCATCAATAGCATCGCCCAACCGGCGGTGATCGCCTCCGGTGGCAACTGGAAAGTTTCCGGTCTCACCCTGGCCGCTGGCGATTTAATTTCGGTAACCGCTCAGGCTGCCGGTAAAGCGATCAGTACGCCGGCCACCACTTATGTGGTAGCTGCTACCGGTGATATGATCCCGCCGATCATCCAATTAATCGGCTCCAATCCGGACTCCATTACGGTGGGTTCCACCGGTTATGCCGATCCGGGAGCAGTGGCTAACGATGCAGTCAGCGGCAATGTCACCGCGTCTATCCTGGTAACCGGTACGGTTGATCCCACTGTTTTAGGTTCGTATATCTTAACTTATGTTGCAACCGATGCTGCCGGTAATAAGGCTTCCATAACCCGGACTGTAAATGTGGTCAATATGTTGGATCCGACAACCATTCCCCAGTTTGTGACCCCGCTGCTGATTCCCTGGGCTATGCCTCAATCACCCAGTGCGGATCCTAATGTAGATTATTATGAAATCGCTATGCGCCAGTTTAACCAACAGATCCTGCCAGCCGGTATGCCTTCGACCACGGTCTGGGGATACGGTTCGGCCACCGATCCCAATGCAGTTTTCAATGCCCCATCTCTGACCATAGAAGCACAAGTCAACCGGCCCGTCAGGATAAAGTGGATCAACGATTTAATCGACCAAAACGGCAATTACCTGCCTCATTTATTACCGATCGACCAAACCCTTCACTGGGCCAATCCGCCCGGGGGCCTGGCCGGCCGCGATATGGCAGGCACCAATCCGAACGCCTATGTTGGGCCGGTACCCATCGTGACCCATGTTCACGGTGCTCATGTGGTCCAGGAAAGTGATGGATATCCGGAAGCCTGGTATTTGCCGGCTGCCAACAGCATTCCGGCTGGTTATGCTACTACCGGCACTTATTTTGACATCTATAAAGCTACTGCTCAGAGTGGAGCGCAATGGCTGCCTGGCAGTGTCGTGTTTGATTACAGTAATGATCAGCACGCGTCGACCATCTGGTATCATGATCATGCCCTGGGGATGACCCGCACCAATGTCTACACCGGTCCGGCCGGTTTCTATCTAATCCGCGGCGGACCGACCGACCAGGTCTATGCAGATCCGGGCCGCACTGTTGCTGGCACTCTTCCCAGCGGGACTTTTGAGATACCCATAGCCATCCAGGACCGCACCTTTAATGCCGACGGCTCCCTGTTCTATCCCGACAGCCGTACCTTCTTTGACGGGTTCACCGGTCCTTATATTCCCGACCCGGCCAGCGATATTTCTCCGATATGGAATCCCGAATTCTTCGGGGATACCATCATCGCCAACGGCAACACCTGGCCGTATCAAACCGTAGAGCAAAAACAATACCGGTTCAGGTTCCTAAATGGCAGCCAATCCCGCACCCTTATCCTGAAACTCGGTGATGGTACCCCCTTCTGGCAAATCGGTTCCGACGGGGGATACCTTGACCAGCCGGTGCAACTGACCGAGCTCTTATTAGGACCAGCGGAACGGGCTGATGTGCTGATAGACTTCTCCGGTATCGCTGCCGGAACCAGTGTTATTCTCCAGAACATCGGGCCTGATGGCCCTTTCCAGGGCGGTGTGTCTGGTATCGACTTTCCCCCCGCCAATCCGGCCACCACCGGTAAAGTCATGGAATTCCGAGTAGCCGCTCCAGTTGGTACTGATCCAAGCACCCCGGCCGGCCAATTGGTACTGCCGGTAATTCCCGCCAACGGTGCGGCCGATAATGTTCGCCAGGTATCCTTGAACGAAGAAGTTTCTTCCCTATTGCCCGGTGTCGGCCCCAAAGCTGCTTTACTGGGAACCGTCATGACCGATCCGGTAACCGGTATGCTGATGGGAATGCCGCAAAAATGGATGAGTCCCATAACCGAAAATGTCACTCAGGGCGATACCGAGGTATGGGAAATATATAACTTCACCATGGATGCGCACCCGATTCACTTGCACCTGGTTACCTTCGAGGTGATGGAGCGCCAGGATTGGGACCCGATGACCGGAGTCTATGGAGCCATAACCCCAGCGCAGCCTTGGGAAAGTGGCTATAAAGACACCGTACTTGCTTACCCCAATCAGGTTACCCGGATCAAGGCCAGGTTCGATATGGCGGGAAGGTATGTCTGGCACTGCCATATACTTGAACACGAAGATAACGAGATGATGCCCCGCATAATGCCGCGCCTGTATGATGAGCGCCCATCCCTGCTGGTAAGACGAATACTGGAGGAAAACGGCATCGAAGTGTACACCGGGGAGAGAGCCCAGGAAGTGATCGGCAGAAACCAGGTGGAAGGATTGATTACAAACCACCGGGACATAGCTTGTGACACAGTAATCTGGGCCGCCGGAGTTCGCCAGAATACGGAACTGGCCCGGGCGGCAGGGATAGAAATAGGCAGCCTTGGAGGCATAAAGGT
>CAZOZX010000170.1:0-3580 GCA_964584415.1 uncultured Syntrophomonas sp. | reverse complement strand
TTATAGCCAATTAAGAGAGGAGGTCATTAAATTGACGCAACTGGAAGCAGCCAGGAAAGGAATAGTAACCGAACAAATGCAGGTGTCGGCCAATGGGGAAGGAATCAGCGGGGAGGAACTTCGGCAGAAGATTGCTGCCGGGGAAGCGGTGCTGCCCTGCAATATCAATCATCACGGCATCAGGCCCATCGCGGTAGGCAAGGGCTTGTCCACCAAGGTCAATGCCAATATCGGGACTTCGGATGCCTACCCGGAATTAGAAAATGAAATGGAAAAACTGCATATTGCCCTGCAGGCGGGGGCGCATTCGATTATGGACTTAAGTACCGGCGGCGATATCGACGCGATCAGAAGGAGCATCATCAAATCCTGCCCGGTGATGGTCGGAACGGTGCCGATCTACCAGGCGCTGGTAGAAAATCAAAAGGCGGGCCGGGGATTGATCGAGATGACAGCCGATGACATCTTTGCCGGGATCGAGAAGCACTGCCGGGACGGGGCCGATTTTATCACCGTTCACTGCGGGGTGACCCTGGAAATTATCGATGAGCTGAGAAACACCGGGCGGGTCATGGACATAGTTTCCCGGGGCGGATCTTTTATTTCTGCCTGGATGATCCAGTACAGGCAGCAGAATCCCTTGTATGAACAGTACGACCGGTTGCTGGAAATAGCCCGCCGTTACGATGTCACCCTCAGCCTGGGCGACGGTTTAAGGCCCGGCTGCCTGGCCGATGCTACTGATTCGGTGCAGTTAAAAGAGCTTATGATATTAGGCGGGTTGGTTAAACGAGCCCGGGAAGCCGAAGTACAGGTAATGGTAGAGGGCCCGGGGCATGTCCCCCTCGACCAGATCGTAGCCAATATGAAGATCGAGAAAAGAATCTGCCATGATGCTCCCTTTTATGTGCTGGGCCCGCTGGTTACCGATGTGGCGCCGGGCTACGACCATATAACCTCGGCAATCGGAGGAGCTTTGGCAGCTGCGAACGGAGCGGACTTCCTATGTTACGTCACCCCCGCCGAACACCTGGGTTTACCCACCAAAGAGGATGTCAAAGAAGGGGTTATTGCCGCCCGGATAGCCGGGCATGCCGCTGATCTGGTCAAAGGAGTCAAAGGTGCATGGGAGTGGGACCTGGAAATGGCCAAAGCCCGCAAGAAATTGGATTGGCCGCAGCAGATCGCGCTGGCCATTGATCCCGAAAAGGCGGCTAGAATGAGAAGAGAGAAGAACGATGACGAGCAAGAGGCATGCACTATGTGCGGTAAGTTCTGTGCTTACAAGCTGATCAGCAATTACCTGGGCAGCGGTTTTGCCGCCTGCCATTGAGATGAAAGGAGAAAGCGAGAGATGAATGAAAAGTTAGCTGCATGCCTGGCTGCAGTGAAGAAAACTACCCCGCTGGTGCATACCATTACCAATTATGTAACTATCAACGACTGTGCCAATATTTTGCTCGCTGCCGGAGCTTCACCCGCTATGTGTGAAGCTGCCGATGAGGCTTTTGAATTCAGTCAGATCAGCAATGCTTTATATCTGAATATAGGGACCCTCACTAAAGAACAGGAACTGGCCATGTACCTGGCCATCCGCGGCGCCCAACTTAAAGAGGTACCGGTAGTTCTTGATCCGGTGGCCTGTGGAGCCATTCCCCACAAGATGGATGTGATCAATAAATTGCTGGAATTCGGATCATTCTCTGTGATCAAGGGCAACCAGGGCGAGATCAAGGCCTTAGCCGGGATGCAGGCCCAGGTGCGCGGAGTGGATTCCATCGATGGGGGCGACAATGTCCTGGAGGCCTGTCATAAGGTAGCCCGGGAGTTTGGGTGTGTGGCGGTGGCCACCGGCCAGATCGATGTGGTCAGCGACGGGGTCAGATCCTGCCAGGTTGAGAACGGGACTGAATTACTGACCAGGATAACCGGCGCCGGCTGTATGGTGGGAGCTCTAATCGGAGGATTTTGCGGAGCCAACCGCGATGTATATCTTGCCTCAGTCGCCGCGCTGACCACCTTCAACCTGGCCGGGGAAATGGCCCAGGAGGTCCAGGGTGGGCAGCAACCGGGGACATTCAGGGTCAACCTTTTTGACCAGATCAGCCAGGTAGACCCAAATATGCTCAGGGATCGGAGCCGGGTAAAATGGATGTAGATTACAGCTTATATTTAATAACCGATCGCAGCCTGGTAGGGTCCAAGGAATTCTATTCTTCCATAAGAGCCGCCCTGGAAGGGGGTGTAACCCTATTGCAGGTACGGGAGAAAGACGCTTCTGTCCAGGAGTTCTATGATATAGGATTGAACTTGAAAGAGATGGCCCGGCAGTATAAAGTGCCCTTTATCGTCAATGACCGGGTTGATATAGCTCTGGCCCTGGATGCGGACGGAGTCCATGTCGGGCAGGACGACCTGCCCCCGGGAGTGATTCGGCGTATCATCGGCCCCAATAAGATCCTGGGCTACTCGGTCTCCAACCTGGAACAAGCTATGGAGGGGGAAAGGGTTGGAGTTGATTACCTGGGCGCTGGCCCGGTTTACCCGACGGGCAGCAAAGCGGATGCCAGCAGCCCAATTGGCCTGGAGGTCCTAAAGACTATCAAAAATACGGTTAGGATTCCGGTAGTAGGGATAGGAGGCATAGGGCTTGCGAATCTGGCCGAGGTAAAAGATACTGGTATTGACGGGATATCCATTATCTCGGCTATACTGAGCCAGGAAGATCCTGGCCAGGCGGCCAGGGAGCTGGGAGATTCATGGAGAAAATAGGCTACAGTTTTTTCATAGACTTCGATGGTACCATTACCGACATGGATGTTTGTGCGGAACTGGTGACCACCTTTGCCGGGGATGGCTGGCGGGAGATCAATGACCGGTGGGAGCAGAAAGAGCTTTCTACCGTGGAGTGCGCCCGCCAGACTTTCCAGCTCTTCAGCACCCATAATGCTGAAGACTTACAAAAGGTAGCAGATCAAGCGGTGGTCGATCCGGCTTTCGGTGATTTCCTGTACTACTGCAGGGTGAAGGATTTCCCGGTGACGATACTGAGCGACGGCTACGATTTCTATATTAAGCACTTACTGAAGCGGGAAGGCCTGGAAGTGCCGTTTTACAGCAACCAACTCCTCTTTACCCCCCGGCTGGACATTGCTGCCGATCATAACTCGGATGAGTGTGACCTGTGCGGGGTCTGCAAACTGGAACTTTTACGCAAACTGGCTCCCCCTGCCTGCAAGACCGTGTATATTGGGGACGGGTATTCGGATTTTTGTCCCGCCCGGCACGCGGATATAGTCTTTGCTAAGAAAACTCTTTATAAGTACTGTCTCGAAGAGGAAATACCGGTTCATTATTTTGCCGGGTTTCAGGATATCCTGGACCATTTGGCCGCGATCTCTAAGGAGGCATCAAAATGAAGCATCTATTGACCATTGCTGGATCCGATTCCAGCGGCGGAGCCGGCATACAGGCAGATATAAAGACCTTTGCCGCTTTGGGAACCTATGGGATGAGCGTCATAACCGCGGTTACGGCGCAAAACACCCAGGGTGTCTTCCAGGTGGCGGCCATGAGCCGG
>CAZOZX010000169.1:0-3622 GCA_964584415.1 uncultured Syntrophomonas sp. | reverse complement strand
TGTGTTTAATCATAACCCTCCCGGATATTGTTTATATCAATAATACGGGTGAATAACCTGGCCCTAAAACTTCGCTCCTATCGAAGCTGAGCAGGCCGCGCTAATGCAGGTGCTTCCCAAAATATTCTGACTTGAGAGTTCCAATAAACCCTAACCTTAGAATAATATAAGTAGGGGCGGTTTCCGCCCCCTTTTTGCGCCTTCTATGATAATCACCCCCCGCCATTATATAATTCATCATTCCTTCACAAAGTCTTCATATATTTACCGCAATGCGGTGGTAGATTAATCTTAGTCAAGTTCTCAGAAGACATATAGGAAGGAGTGCCTACATGAAAAAAAACATCGTTATGATAGTGGTAGCCGTAATGTTGAGCTTCATAGCGGGAGGATGGTATTTTACCACCCATCCATCCAGCCAGAATATACTGACCAGCAACCTCAATGATAAAGCTGTTGCCAGCGAAGTATCCCAGACCACAACCTATAATGCAGCCGATATAGTAGAGCAAGCCGGACCAGCGGTGGTATATATCGAAGCAACTGGAACATCGGCTATTGGAGATCCCCGCCTCAGAATTTACGGCTTCAACCTGCCCAGTCAAACTCAAAAGGCGACCGGAACCGGATTTATAATCCAGGCCGACGGTTATATATTAACCAATCAGCATGTGGTTGATGGAGCCCAGAGTATTAGTGTAAAGGTTCAAGGCAACGATACACCCTATACGGCCAAGGTGGTCGGTGCAGATCATGACTTGGATCTAGCCGTTCTCAAAATCGACGCCAGCGATTTGCCCACCCTGGCCATGGGAGATTCCGACATCATGCGGTCCGGGGACCCGGTCATTGCTATCGGTAATCCGCTCGGCCTTGATCACACCGTGACCACCGGGGTAATATCCGCCAAGGGAAGGCCCATTACCATCGAAGACCGCAACTACAGGAACCTTATCCAGACGGATGCAGCCATAAACTCGGGTAACAGCGGCGGCCCCCTGATAAACATGGCGGGACAGGCTATTGCTATCAACACCGCCATTAGTACCAGTGGACAGGGGATAGGATTTGCCATTCCGATTAACACGGCTAAGGAGGTAATCAACCAGTTGATCATTAATGGGAAGGTAGAACACCCGTTTTTGGGGATCAGCATGACCGATTTAAATGGCAGTATAGCCTCGCAAATCGGCATAGGTACTGGAACTAAGGGAGTAGTTGTTGTACAGGTGGAAAACAATAGTGCCGCCAGCAGCGCAGGCTTGAAAGCCAAGGACATACTCCTGAGCATAGACGGGAAAGCCATGACCAGTTCAGTGGATGTCCAAAATTATATTGCCCAGCAATCGGTAGGAAAGTCAATTCAGCTGGAGATTTTACGCGGCAGCAATAAAACGACTCTTACTGCAGTTTTGGGGTCTAAGTCCTAGGCGTTGAATTTGACAGCCGATAATTTGAACTGGCCAATGGGCAGCAAGATAGACTTATACCATAAATAGGATACAATTATAGTAAATCCGGAAGAGCTATGAAGAGGAGCGGCAGCCGGATTTACATTAAGATTGTGGGGAGAGACACAGTCCGTCTTTGTTTAACAATTCCATGGAGGAGTGTTCACGATGGCTAAGCATATATTAGTGGCCGATGACGAAGAAAGAATGCGCCGGCTGGTATGCGATTTCCTTCATAAAGCTGGCTATGATACCTTCGAAGCCGCCAATGGCCGCCAGGCTTTACAGATATATGCTGACCATGAAATAGATCTTCTGATTTTAGATGTAATGATGCCGGAATACGATGGCTGGGCGGTTTGCCGGGAGGTACGCAAGAACTCCATTGTGCCGATTATCATGCTGACCGCTCGTGGAGAGGAAGCCGATGAATTGTTTGGCTTCGATCTCGGTGCGGATGAATATATTGCCAAGCCCTTCAGCCTTCGGATCCTTGTAGCCCGGGTCCAGGCATTATTGAGACGTGCTGACAACAAGGCCCCGCAAACGTTGAGGACTCTAGGCAGCCTTAAAATAGATGAACTGGGGCATTATGTTTACATTGATGGCAAAACGATCGACCTGACCCCCAAGGAGTTTGAACTGCTGCTTTATTTAGCCGACCATGCCGGGCGCGCTCTGAGCCGTGAGCAGATCCTGAATGCGGTCTGGAATTACGATTACTACGGCGATGTTCGTACGGTTGATGCCCATATAAAGAATCTCCGCCTAAAGCTCGGAGACCGAGCGGAATATGTGCAGACGGTGCGAGGCGTAGGTTATAGATTCGAGGTCACGCCATGAAAATGTCCATCCGCACCCGTCTTTTTGCCACCGTTAGCCTTCTGGTGGTGTTTTTTGTAGCTTTTTCGTGGTTGATGAATTCAACTTACCTGGAACGGTACTATATTTACCAGAATAAAAAACAATTGATTTCCGTTGCTGAGAATATTGATGCCAGTTACAGGGGAAATATTGAGGATTTAGCGGCCGAGATCGATAAGCTGGAGCGTAATTCGGGGTTGGACCTGCTCATCCTTGATTCCAATCTTAATTTGAAATATTATTCCCTGGGGATAGACGAAACCAACGCCTCGGAGAGGGTAAAAAGGTTAGCCCGCCGTCCTGATAGCCTCCTGCCTTTGGTAGTTAAATATCTTCCCTCCCTTCAAGCAGGCAGCAAGGTTATTGCCGTCAGCCAGGAGCAGAATGAACAAGTTGGATTGATCAATGTTGTTTCCAAGTTGAATAATGGTGATTATTTGCTGCTGAGTGTGCCATTGGTATCAATCCAGGACAGTGCCGCTGTAGCCAATCGTTTCTTCCTATTCACCGGCCTTTTAACCGTATTGATTGGCTTATTGGCGGCTTACTTTTTTGCCCGCAATTTCACCAAACCTATATTGGATCTCAATCAAATCGCCCAGAAGATGTCGCGACTGGATTTCTCTTCCCGTTATGAATCACCGGCTGAGGATGAGTTGGGCGAGCTGGGCAGCAGTATAAATTCACTTTCGGCCCAGTTGGATAAATCGATTGCCGACTTACAGGCTGCCAACCTAAAACTCCAGGAGGATATCGAAAAGGAACGGCGCATAGACCAGATGCGCCGGCAATTTGTCTCCAATGTATCCCATGAGCTGAAAACACCTATCGCCCTTATCCAGGGTTATGCTGAAGGGCTGAAATTAAATGTGACCGAGGACGAAGCCAGTAAAAATTACTATTGCGATGTTATAGCGGATGAAGCCGACAAAATGAATAAAATGGTCAAGGAATTGCTGGAGCTGTCTCAGATTGAAGCCGGTTATATACCTTTGCAGAAGAGCGAATTTAACCTTTCATTAATGCTGCAGGAAGTACTGAAAAAATATCAGTTTATGCTGCAGGATGAAAAAATCGGATTGGAGCTTAAAGTACCGGGGGAATTATGGGTTGAGGGTGACCAAAACAGGATTGAGCAGGTGCTGGGCAACTACTTGAACAATGCTATCGATCATGTTGCGGAGCAAGGTCAAATAATCGTCGAAGCCGGGATTGCCAATGACAAGGTCCGTGTTTCCGTTTTCAACACGGGAACACCGATCCCGGATGACGCACTGGACAAGTTGTTCACCATCTTTTATAAGGTG
>CAZOZX010000168.1:0-3638 GCA_964584415.1 uncultured Syntrophomonas sp. | reverse complement strand
GAAACCGAGATTGAACTTACCTAAAGCCAGATTTAAAACCAGTACTGTTACCAGGATCCCCGCATAAGCAAGCAGCATCCCTTTATGGCCGACCAGGAAAAAATCCCGGAAGCCACCGCTCAAACACAGACGTGCTTTCTGGGCCAGGAATCCGACTGCCAATCCTGCTCCCAGAGCAATAAGCAGAGGGGCATGCATGCTGCCCGGTCCAGAGGTACTGAAGAATAGCGGCCCTCCACCGGTGGGATTGAAATTGATCCCTAAAATCAGCAAAACCAAAATTAAAACTACACCCAGAATATACACATACCCACCAGCCTGGCTGTTGGTTTCTACCCGGGCTGCACCCAAATCGAAGCCCTTTTTCAAGAAGAAGATGCCCCACAGTATTCCAACTATAAAACCGGCCAATCCTACCACCGCGTTAAGGTCTCCGCCCCCCATCCGCAGTATATCCCGCAAAGGACATCCCAGGAACACAAGGGCGCCAATCATCATGAATATTCCCAGTAAGAATCTAACCAGAGTGGATGAACCACCACGGGCTTTGAACTCCCTACCCATAAATGCCGCCCCAAACGCTCCGATAGAAAGACCCAACAGCTCAGGACGCACATACTGAACAACATTAGCCCGGTGAAATCCCAGGGCACCAGCTGTGTCTCGCAAAAAACAAGCTATGCAAAACCCCATGTTGCCAGGGTTGCCCTGAGCTACCAGTAATACCGCCAGTCCTCCAACAACTATCCCCGTAATCGCCAACAACCAGTTCTCCTTGTTCAAAACCGACTACTCCTTTCCGATTACCAATCGTTATATAAAATATTTATTTAGTGAATATTCAACAAAATTAATTATATTCCTGCATTTTAATTAAAACTTTTAGTTATACCTCGTTCTCTGTCAACCACAATATACCTGGCATTCTCCGTTAGCATATTCTCTGGTCCGTCATGCAACTGGTAAAAAACCTTCCTGGCACTTGAACTTCCTCAGCTGTCCGGTGAGCTCATACAATATGATGATATCGAGGACAGGATTACACTACAGTTCTTAGAAGGGCGTCCAAGAAGTCTAAGGCTGGCAGCGCGAACCAAAAAGGCTGAGAGCAAGGCAATAGGGAGCCCCCGAGGGAGTCGTATTACTAAATACGGCTATTGAACAGGAACTCCGCATTAACTTAGCTGTCAGCCCAAAAACTGAAAGGACCGCACATTACGGTCCTAACGGTTAGTCAAATTATTTTGTTTATCACTCTATGTATCTATATTTCCCCGATAACCTGTCCCATCATGGAGGTATCGTATCCACCCATTCCATCAACCTCGTTCTTGAATTCAGGTGAGCGGAGGATTGCCAGCAGGGTCTGAAAATTAGATTTTTCCAGGTCATGCTTGTACATCACCAGGTCATACCGTTCTTTCTTTAAGAAAACAAAATCAACTTCGGGTACTTGCAGGGCAGCCTTCTCAGTACCGAAACCAACATCGGCTACTCCCCGGGCAACTGCGCTGGCACAGGCAATGTGGCTCATCTCCTCATTTTGATAGCCCTTAATGTCCCGGTAATCGATCCCCAAATTGCGCAGGCTTTCATCGATCAGCACCCGGGCTCCCGATCCTTTATCACGGTTGACAAAGGTCACATCCGCTTCGAGCAGATCGGGCCAACCATGAATTTCTTGGGGATTACCGGCCGGTACATAGAAACCCAGATTGCGATAGACCAGGTTTATAACAATGGCGTGCTGCCCCGGCAGCAACCGTCGCACATAAGGAATATTATATTCACCGGTTTCCCCATCCCAAAGGTGGACCGCCGACACACTGGCCGTACCCCGGTAGAGGGCCAGCAAGCCGTCGATACTTCCGACATAGGAACGCAGCGAACGCAGCATGGGATTCTTCTTTTCCAAATACCTGGTTAAAACATCGAGAATGATATCCTGCCCGCAAATAATTAATCCCTGGTTCTCAATAATTAATTTTTCAAGGGATACCGGTACATTACCGGGACTGGATGGTGCTGCGGGCTTGGAACTATTCATATAAACCTGGAGATCGCCCTGGCTGATTCTGATCTTTTTCCCTACCCGGTAAGAAGGAATATCACCGCGCTTTAATAGCTCATACACTGTCCCCCGGGAAATCTTTAATAACTTGCCTATCTCTTCGGGCGAGTAGGATAAAGGATCACTCATTTTATCACCTCAAACAATATTCCAATCGTTTCCTGATCAAGCTTCTTGCCAACCGCAAAATCATATTGTAAAATCAATTTGATACCAATTAGTATCATTTAGTATCAATTGGTACTGGTTTCAGCATTGTTTCGTTATATTTGGTTTAATTACCCTCAACTGATTTTTTTATTACTGCTATTTGGAGGACGGTGCAAATGAGACAATACTGGCAATTAGATTATTTTTGTGACTTTGGCTGGAGAACCCGTTATTTCTATGGAACCGAGGCCGCCGTCCAACGCCGGGCCAGACGCTACGAGAGTGAGCGCAAAAACCTGAAAAATATCAGCAGGTCAAGGGTAGACTTCCTTAAAAGCGAAAAGAAGGCTCACTTCATTACCTTATAGTATTGGTTTTCCTCAACGGAGATTTATCTCCGCTTTTTTGCTGCCTTTTTCTATTTTCAATGGCGTCTCATCATCTAATTATAACGATATCAAGTTGGCGGGGACAGCAATTATTTTTTGCCGGCATGGCAATCTGATCCCCAAAAGTGAAAAGACCGCGGTTAAACGGTCTGAAATAATGATACTTCATCGAGAAATAGTTGATAAACCTATTAATATTGTGGTTTGGCTGCTGCTGGCTGAACCCCTGCTTCCGCCTTTAACTCACTCATCACCTGGAGTATTCTCCCTTTCTCCATCAGCTGCTGCTTTTGCTGCAGCACACTTGATCGAGCCCAATTCTCAAACCAAACCCCGATTCCCGGCAGTTTAGACAGCCCAATCAATAACCGTAAGCTGCCCAGGTCAGTTAACACCGGAACCACTTTCAGCTCAGAGACCGGGCTTTCCTTAAGCATTTTCATTTCTTCATTTATCCTTATCGCTATACCAGGGTATTTATAGACTGTACAAAATATCTCGTTACCAGCACTATCTTTGCTCATGGGTATGATCGCGTCAGGTGGTTGGTTAGATGATTTTTCAGTAAATTTCTCATCGACCACCGCCTCATCGAAACCCATAAATCCATGAGCTACGATCAGGGTTGCCAGCAGAGAATCCTGTCCTACAAATAAGTACCTAATTTTTGATCACCCCTTGCTTGTGGGCACAAGCCTCAACGAAGTCAGCCAATTTTCTGTAATTCTTGTGAATGCCTCTAATAACCAGCGGCCTTCCCAGGGCAGTCAATCCGACCCCCCGTGACAGCCAACCTCCGATTCTTAAGGTGGTATTAACATAGGGAATGGTGTCGCAGAAGATGAACTGATCGGCGGCATTTTGCAGCTTGGCGGTGCCTTCCAGCAAGGGACCGCTAGCCGAACTTTTGGTCCCCAGGGCATATATCCTGTCACCTTCAGGGCTGATACCGATAGGTTTCATCTTGCCAAAGTCATCCTGGGTTGTTTTATCAAAGTAGGGAAGTTGTCTTAGGGATTCACCATCCG
>CAZOZX010000167.1:0-3692 GCA_964584415.1 uncultured Syntrophomonas sp. | reverse complement strand
ATTTCTACAAGTATTTTAGTAATTGCTTTACGCAAAAAGATTTTGAGAATAAATGGTATCGACTCTATTACTATAGGAACAAAATTGCACATAATGGCTATTTCACGAATAAGGAGGTTGAAGAATGCTCCCAACTTTGTACAGATATTTCGGATATAATTGATATAGCATATGAAAAGCTAGATACTTTTAAATTGAGCGTGTCGGATATGGAAGCTTTTGCGATTGCTGTTAAAGATATAGGAACAGTAGAAGAATGTAATTCGCAGCCAAAATGCGGAGACGATGTTAGGGCTATTCGTAAAGAAACAATATTTGATAGATTTATAAGTATTAATGAACAAACATTGCTGGACGAACTTGATTTAGCTGAGAATAATTTACCCTTTGTGGGTTTAAAACACTTCGTTACAGATATTCTAGGTCGAAAAAATTATTCGTATGACTCTTCTTTTGCTCTGATTAATCTATTAGTAGATAAGGGTGTACTGTCTCTTTCTAAAATTGATAATCCTAATGGTGAATATGATACGACTATTATAAAAATTAATAAATAGCTTGATAGCTCTCTTAAGGAAGCAAACCCAGGATATCAATTGAAATAACTTCCTTGCAAGTTGTAAGTAATAAGGTTTAACCCCATAAAAGAAATGCATTTTACGCCTTGGCAGAGGCGTAAAATTTTGTTGTTGGGCATACTTAAATATAGTATACATGGCAGTTCGAACCTCATACAGCAGACATAATACGGTGTCATGGTTATGGAGACACTGTTTATTGAAAAGAGGATTGAATAAAAATGAGTGAAAATATTGGTAAATTAAACACGAACCGCTTGATACATCAGAAAAGCCCATATTTATTGCAGCACGCTTATAATCCGGTTGACTGGTATGCCTGGGGGGATGAGGCGTTTGCAAGGGCCCGGCAAGAGGACAAGCCAATATTTCTGAGCATCGGGTACAGTACCTGTCACTGGTGTCATGTCATGGAGAGACAGTCTTTTGAGAATGAGCATATAGC
Source organism: uncultured Syntrophomonas sp. (assembly GCA_964584415.1). Taxonomy (GTDB): domain Bacteria; phylum Bacillota; class Syntrophomonadia; order Syntrophomonadales; family Syntrophomonadaceae; genus PHAA01. The sequence continues at coordinate 2,669 of CAZOZX010000167.1, read as the reverse complement.
CCACTTATTGAATGCCGATTTCGTGGCAATTAAGGTTGACCGGGAAGAGCGACCGGATATCGATCATATTTACATGCAGGTTTGCCAGGCTTTGACCGGAAGCGGCGGATGGCCCCTGACTATTATAATGACTCCTGACCGGCAGCCGTTTTACGCGGCCACCTATATTCCCCCATACAGCCAAGGTGGTATGACCGGACTGATGGAGCTGCTGCCGCGTCTGACGCAGTTATGGAAAACCGATCATGACAAAGCTCTCCAGGCTGCCCGGGAAATAAGCCAGTGGACCCAAAAAGCATCCCGAGCCCGGCCGGGTGGTGAATTGTCGGAAGAGATATTGCATGACGCGTATGAAAACCTGGCCCGGACCTTTGACCGCAGTTACGGCGGTTTTGGCTCTGCCCCTAAATTCCCAACTCCCACGACTTTGATTTTTTTGCTTAAATACCATGAACGCTATCAAAATCCAACCGCCCTGGAGATGGCCGAACAGACCCTAACCTGTATGTACCAGGGGGGCATATACGACCATATAGGTTTTGGTTTTGCGCGTTATTCCACCGACCGCCGCTGGCTGGTGCCCCACTTTGAAAAAATGCTTTATGACAATGCCCTGCTGGCTATTGCATATTTGGAAGCCTACCGGATCACTAACCGGGAGATTTATAAACGGGTGGCCCAGGATATATTTACCTATGTGCTGCGAGACATGACTGCTCCGGAAGGCGGTTTCTACTCGGCTGAGGATGCCGATTCGGAAGGGGAAGAAGGCAAATACTATGTCTGGGACAAGCAGGAAATCTGTGATTTGCTAGAAGATAAAGCCGCGCCGTTTTGTGAGATTTACGATATAACCGAGGCCGGTAATTTCGAAGGCCGGAGTATACCTAACCTGATCGGGAGGGATGGATTTTCGGATGCCCGTGATAAATATACGGAAGAGCGCCGGCTTCTGTTTACCGCCCGGGAAAAAAGAATTAAACCTTTGAAAGACGACAAAGTGTTGACCTCCTGGAATGGGCTGATGATTGCGGCCCTGGGAGTGGGCAGTCGTATCTTAAATAATACCCAGTACTTGCAGGCAGCCCAAAAAGCAGCGGCATTCATCCTGTCCAACCTGCGGCGCCAGGACGGCCGGCTTCTGGCTCGTTACCGAGACGGGGAGGCGCTCTACAACGGCTACGCGGTCGATTATGCTTTTCTTATTTGGGGTCTGCTGGAGATATATGCGGCATCCGGTGATCGCTTGTATCTGGAGCAAGCCCAGGACTTAAATGATGATTTTATCAGATGGTTCTGGGATGGAGATGAAGGCGGATTTTTCTTCTATGGATCGGACAGCGAGGAATTGCTGATCCGGCCCAAAGAATCATATGATAGCGTAATGCCGTCCGACAATGCAGTTGAATTCTTCAATCTGCTGCGGCTCAACCGTTTGACCGGCGAGGCGTCGCTAGGCGAAAAAGCCCAACTGCAGGTCCAGCATTTCGCCGGTACCATAGCCGAAAATCCAGGCGCCCATACCTTTTGGCTGCAGGCGTTTTTATACCAGAGGCAGGGGATGCGCATAGTACTGCCCCGGTAGGGGGATATCGAGACCTACTTCAGGCTGGATTGCTAGAATAACAATAGTAAGTATAAAACCTATGGTCAGCCGCAACCGGGCTGGCCTTTTTATGTACCCATAATTAGACGAAATATTATAGAATATATAAATATGTAATAACTAAAATTGATTATCTATGGAAAGGTGAAAGCAATGCGAATTCTGGTGTTTGGGTTAGGAGCTTTGGGTTCAGTATATTCCTGCCTGTTAAAGGAGCAGGGGCACGAGATTACCGGTCTGGACCGGGAAATGGTAGCCAAGCCGATCAATGAGAATGGGGTTAGGGTTAATGGTATATGGGGGGATCATTCCGCCCGTTTGGATAAGGTGGTTACCAGCCTGGATGATTTGACCGGCCCCGATTATGACCTGATTGTGCTGACGGTCAAGTCCTATGAGACGGCTGAGGTGGCACGCCTAATAGCTGATTTTATCAAGCCTGAAACCTATGTTATGCTGGCCCAGAATGGTTTTGGCAACTACGAAGCGGCATCTCAGTTTATACCCAAATCCCAATTGATTTTGGGGCGGGTGATATTCGGAGCCGAAACCATGGAACCGGGTGTTTCCAAGGTTACGGTTATTGCCGACGACGTAATAATCGGCTCGCCGGAGAATTTGATTGACATCCAGTTATTGGAGGATTTTGCACGGATCTTCAATACAGCCGGTATACCTACCCGCGCTTCCAGCGAGGTGATGAAGTTTGTCTGGGGCAAGATTATTTATAATTCAGCCTTGAACCCGCTGGGCGCCATCCTGGAAGTACCGTATGGAATGTTGGCGGAAAATCCCCATACCCATCAAATGATGGACCAGGTAATCGAAGAGATTTTTGCGGTTTTAAAAGCCCACGGGCAGGAAACCCCATGGGCTGATGCGGATACCTATCGTGAGGCTTTTTATAACCAGTTGGTTCCTTCTACCGCCGGACACCATGCTTCTATGCTGCAGGACATGCAGCGCGGGCGCAAGACCGAAATCGATGCCTTAAATGGAGCGGTGGTAAACCTGGGCCGGCAATACGGGGTCAAGACCCCGGTGAATGAAGTGATTGTGACTA
>CAZOZX010000166.1:0-3786 GCA_964584415.1 uncultured Syntrophomonas sp. | reverse complement strand
ATTTAGCCGTGATTCGTGGGGGGCTAATAGAGGGTTTAATTTTTATATTGATGTAAATCTGGAGGGGAATATCATCGAGCATGAGAGCCACCAACGGTTTTATCCAAATAAACAGCTCTTTAAAATGATCGAAGACTCCATAGCAGCGGATGTAGAGAGTGAATGCAGTGATTATGTGACCAGAATGCAGCAAGACTTTCAAGTTGATTGCATCGACATCAGCAAGTACGCCCTGGCTAAATGGCGTAGTGAGCTGGAGGAAACCATTGATCAAGACTTTATCAGCAAAGTCAACATAGAGGTAAATGTAAAGGTACGCTTGAAGAACACCGGGGATATTATTTAGGTGTAAGCCACATCATACTCAGGGTATTTTTTCCCTGCAGGCGTTCATTGAAAATATGTCTTGCTAAAAACTCAAATCCCATTTAAAATGAAACTGATAATGAGTATCATTATTGAGGTGAAATAAATGCAGCAGACTATTAAAGCCAAAATGGATCAAGGCGGGTATAAGCTGACCCGGCAGCGACAGGTCATCCTTGACGTCATGCAGGGGGCCCGGGGCGAACATCTAACCGCTGAAGAAGTGCTGAATGCAGCCCGGCAAAAGGCTCCTAACCTCGGTATCGCAACGGTTTACCGTACCCTGGAGAAGTTGGCCAGCCTGGACATTTTGTATAAGACCATGTTTGATGAAGGCAAATACCGCTATGAGCTGGCGGATCAATCCCGCCACCATCATCTTCATGTGCAGTGTTTGCACTGTAACCGTATTTTTGAATTGGATGAAGGTCTTCTCGACAATGTTGAACGGCAGATCGAGGAGCAAGGTTTCGCAGTCGTGAACCATCGTTTGACTATTTATGCGGTCTGCCCCGCCTGTAACCAAGTCTAATTTTTTTGATAGTAATTTGATAATGATTATTATTATCCCTTGGAGGAAAATATGTTTAAAATCGTTTTAATAGGCAATCCCAATGCCGGTAAGAGCGCGGTGCTAAACCGGCTGACCGGCAGCCGGATGATGGTTTCCAATTACCCGGGAACCTCACTGGAGATAACCAGGATTACAGATATGTTTGGCCACCATGAAGCCGAACTGTTTGATACTCCAGGTATTTATTCCTTGTCTTCAGCTGGAGAAGAAGCGGTCCAGGTTCTGGGCTTGATTGAGAAAGAACAACCGGATCTTATACTAAATATAGTCGATGCCAGTAATCTCAGCCGCAACCTGGTTTTGAGTTACGAGCTGCTGAGCCTGGATACCCCAATGATTGTGGTATTGAACCAGATTGATACGGTTCGCCGCCAAGGCTATCTAGTGGATACCGAGAAGTTGTCAGCCCGGCTGGGCTGCCCGGTTGTATCCTTTTCGGCCATAACCGGTGAAGGGGTCATGGAGCTGGATGAAGTGATTGAATCCTATATCCATGGCCGTCCCAAAATCACTACCGGCAAACGCAGTATAGTTATCCCGGTTAGTGCCACCGCCAGCGACTGCTCTGGAAACTGTTTCAAATGCCAACAGCATAATGGCCAGTGCATAAACGAAGCAGACTTGATGCGGGCTGAAGCGGCCCGGCAAACCTTCCAGGCGGTATGTTCCAAAGTCGGTACGAAACGCCGGGGGCGCCTGGACAGCCTGCAAAAATTCATTGACCAGAGTTTCGGGGGTACCATTCTTCTGCTGGTGCTGGTTTACCTGGCTTTTTATGCTTTACTGCAATTCATCTCGTTGAGCGAAGGCCCTATAAGCGAGTTGCTGCTGCCAGCGGCCAACATCCTGCAAAATTTAATACAGCAGGTTTTGCCTTCGGCCCGGTTAACCCAGATATTGGCGCTGGCAATACCCGAGGGGCTGATTATCCCCTTCACTATTATCATGCCGGCTATGATATATGTCAGTGTTTTGATGTCGGTACTGGAAGACACTGGACTCTTGCCCCGTTATTCGGTGACCCTTGAACGGTTGGGCAGCTTTCTCGGCATATCCGGGCAGGGAATCATACCATTGGCGCTGGGATTTGGCTGCCGCACCCCGGCTATTATGGCCACCCGTATTATTCCCGATCCCTATCAGCGCTTTTTGGTGGTCACCTTGTTAAGCATAGTCATTCCCTGCTCGGCAACTCTGGGGGTTCTTTCCGCAGTTATGGCTACCTTTGATGTATCGTTGGGGATAATTTTGCTCACCATGCTGGCAGCTTTTCTGCTTCTATCCCTGCTCCTCAGCCGCAAGGTTGAGAGAACCGAGTTTATCTATGAGCTGCCACCGTTAAGGGTACCCCTGGCCCGCAATATCTGGCTGAAGACCAAGGGACGCCTGGGTGGATTCTTTACCGAAGTCCTGCCTTTGTTGCTGGTAATGAATATTGGTATGAGAATCTTGATAGATTCGGGAGCATTGGATTATTTTGGCGGCCTGGAAGGCTTGAGCCGGGGAGTCTTCGGAATCCCTGCCGAAGCGCTGGTGGCGGTCCTGATCACGGTGTTCCAGCGTTACCTGGCCCCCCTGGTGCTGTTAAATATCTCCATGTCTCCGCGGGAGGCCACCATAGCTATAGCCATGATCGCATTATCGTTACCCTGCCTGCCCAGCATGGTTATGACCATCCGGGAAATGGGCTACCGGGCACTGCTGAAGATTTTAGGAATGGGTCTGCTGACCTCTTTTACGGTAGGAGTTTTGTTGAATCTTATCCTGCCAGCATCTATATAAGGAGGTTTTGATAAATGTATCTCAACAATATTCAAATCGGTCAAAAAGTAAAGGTCATTAATGTTGAGGGCACCGGCACCGCCAAGAAGCTTTACGAGTTCGGCATCCTGAACGGGAGCAGCCTGCAGCTTATGGCCAAGCACCCCCTGCGCGGACCGCTGGTGGTAAAAGTGGGAGGTGCAGAAGTGGCTGTAGGCCGGAGAATGGCCGGTAAAATTGAGGTAGAATTAGATCAATAAATTGTGCCCGTAGCATGAATAAGCGCAGCTGGTACGTATCCAACTGCGCCTGAATGCCCTATAAATTCTAAATTCATTCACTTACTCGAAGCCGAATCATTTCTTTACCCAGATATCGTAAAGGTCGGTTTCGAACCGATCACACAAACTACTTACCTTCTTTGCCGTTTCCTGATTCCCTGCCAAAATTGAAGTCCGGGAACTTGAACATATTCCAGAACTGGGTGATGCTATCCGCCACGATATTCTGGGTTTCTATAGTATACATTGCCATTTCCATGGTGGCCAAGGCATCCAGAAAGCCTTTTTCATACTGGGCCAGGACCGGATTTTGGGCATTGATCTGGTGAATGCTCTTTAACATTTCTATGGTCCTCTTCAGGTTATCCCACTGGGCGTTACTTTCCATCTAATTCCCCTCCTGTTTTGCTGCCTGTTCTAATTTAACCACTGCAGGTAATAAAAGGGAATATCCTGCTTGCCGACAAATACAGACTGAATTACCGGCAGTACTCTGATTTATTCCATCATACACCACAAAGCAAGCATAACCTCAGCAATTTGGCAGAATTCTGAAACAATTATGACCGGCACGCACCGGCTGCATAAGAAGCTCCGTATTTTCGCCTCACAATATACTGGAATTTTGCTGAGAGGTGTATTAAGATTTTATGGACTGTTAATTTTGGCCGCAGTCGTTTTTACAAATGACAGCGAAAAAGATAAATGTCGTATGTATAAATAGCAGAACAAAACCCGGAGGAAAGAATGGACCGGAAAATAAAAATCGGACTCTATTATGGCGGAATAATAATAAAAGCCGCC
>CAZOZX010000165.1:0-3880 GCA_964584415.1 uncultured Syntrophomonas sp. | reverse complement strand
GTGCCAGGTTATGAAGCCCCGGTAAATATAGCCTGGTCAGGTGCCAACCGCAGCTGCCTGGTAAGGGTACCCGCTAAAAGAGGAGCCAGCACCCGTATCGAGGTTCGAAATCCAGATCCGACCTGCAATCCTTATTTAGCTATGGCAGTTATGCTGACCGCCGGTTTGGATGGAATCAAAAACAAGATAAATCCCCCGGCACCCGTCGATCGCAATATATATAAAATGGAAGACAAAGAGAGAGAAATGTTAGGTATCGGAAGCTTGCCCGGTAATCTTTTGGAGGCGTTATATGAGTTAGATAAAAACGCATTAATCAAGGAAGCTCTTGGGGCACATATATATGAGAAGTTCCGGGAAGGTAAACTGGAAGAATGGGAGGAATATAATATCCAGGTTACTCCTTGGGAGGTTGCCAGCTATCTAACTAAATTCTAAGAGACATGTATACATTATATCTGCTCCTTTTGCCTTGTATCCCTCATAGACAGCCATTACAATATCTATGACAGGATGCAACGGAGCGTCTTATGAATGGGCATACATGTATATCTTGGGGCAACGGAGTCCTCAGCACTTAGCGGTGTTGAGGACTTTTTAATGACACGAATGTGCAGATGCGGCTAGCTTGCGGAATGTCTTTCCAATATAGTGTTCTATATTGGAAACAGATAAAATAAAAATAGAGACTGTAAATGCACAATTCTATAGAAATATTACCAATGAGGGTGAAAACATGGGGAATTATAACTTGCCAAAAAGACAAGGCCTCTACGACCCGGCTTTCGAACATGATGCTTGCGGAATGGGTTTTGTTGTCAATATTAAAGGAAACAAATCACACGATATAATTGAAGATGCCCTTACGGTTTTGGAAAACCTCAGCCATCGCGGAGCCAGCGGTGCTGATGAAAACACTGGTGATGGAGCTGGCATTATGCTCCAAATACCCCATGGCTTTTTTAAGCGGGAATGTCGTGTTTTAGGGTTCGAATTACCCGAATCAGGTAATTATGGCGTTGGTATGATATTTGCGCATCGGTATGATGATTTTCGCACCACCCAGATGGATATCTTTGCCCGTATAGTTGAAGAAGAAGGCCAGCACATCTTGGGCTGGAGAAAGGTACCCATCGATAAATGTGCTATCGGTGAATCTGCCCAGGCAGTGATGCCTTATTTTATCCAAGTCTTTATTGGACGGGATCTCAGCACACCGGGTGGAATGGATTTTGAAAGAAAGTTATATGCAATCCGTAAAAGAGCCGAAAAAGTCATTATCCCCATGTGCGAGGAAAAAGGCGGCGCTTTCTACATCGCCAGCCTGTCTTCAAAAACCATAGTTTACAAAGGTATGCTTACGGCTGAGCAGTTGAGGGATTTCTATCTCGATCTGTCCGATTTGGACTTTACCTCAGCGCTTGCCATGATACATTCCAGATTCAGCACCAATACCTTTCCGAGTTGGGAACGAGCACATCCCAATCGGTATATTGTTCATAACGGGGAAATTAATACTATCCGCGGTAACGTCAACTGGATGAAAGCCCGCCAGAAGGTGATTGATTCGAATTTGTTCGAGGATATCACCAAGGTATATCCGGTCATAGATGAGTTCGGCAGCGATTCAGCTATGTTCGATAACTGTCTGGAGTTTTTGCACTTGACGGGAAGATCGCTTCCCCACGGCATTATGATGATGATCCCAGAACCTTGGGAGAACAATGAATTGATCCCAGCGGAACGCAGAGAGTTTTATAAATTCAATAATTTCATTATGGAACCATGGGACGGGCCGGCAGCGATCGGTTTCACTGATGGTGAAATTATTGGCGGAGTTCTGGACCGCAATGGTCTTCGCCCAGCCCGTTATTATGTTACCAATGACGACCGGTTAATCCTTGCCTCGGAGGTAGGGGTAATGGATATTAAACCTGATAATGTTAAATACAAGGGAAGACTGGAACCGGGTAAAATGCTCCTGATAGATACAGCCGCCCAAAGAATCGTATCTGACGAGGAAATAAAGACAACAGTTGCCCAGCTACATCCATATAAAAAATGGAATCAACAGCACATATTGAGTCTGGATGAAATCTCTGCTGACACGATTTACGAAGATCCCCAGTTGGATAATATACTGCAGCAGCAGAAGGCTTTTGGTTATACATTTGAGGATATCGAACAGACGATCAGGCCGATGGCATTGAAGGGAGAAGATCCCGTTGGATCGATGGGTATGGACTCACCTTTGGCGGTATTATCAGAACAACCGCAAATGCTGTACCTTTACTTCAAGCAACTATTTGCCCAGGTAACCAATCCGCCCATTGATGGTATTAGGGAAGAGATTGTTACTTCCAGTAGGCTACCGTTGGGCAATACGGGGAATTTGTTAGACCCTGGGCGGATTAATTCAGCTTGTATATTACTAGAACATCCTATTTTAACGAATAGACAATTAGATAATATCAAGCGCCTTGATAACACCCAGTTTAAGACCAGGACTATTTCAATATTATACAAAGTCAGTGAAGGGGCTCGAGCTATGAGCCGTGCCCTTGAAAGAGTCTTCCGCGAAGCTGACAATGCCATCAAAGAGGGAAGTAATATCATAGTTCTCTCCGATCGGGGCATGGATAGAAATTTGGCCCCTATCCCTGCTCTACTGGCTTCAGCTGGACTGCACCATCATTTGACCCGTAAAGAGATTCGAACCAATGTGGGTATTGTTTTGGAATCCGGGGAGCCTCGGGAAGTCCATCACTTTTGCGCTCTGGTGGGATATGGGATTACGGCGATAAATCCATATCTTAGCCTTGCCACTATAGAGCAAATGTGCAATGATGGACAGTCCGAGGGTTTAGGGTACGAAGCCGCCCGAAAAAATTACATCAAAGCGTCGGTAAAAGGAATGATGAAAGTGCTGACCAAAATGGGTATTTCAACTATGCGGAGTTATCATGGTGCCCAGATTTTCGAGGCAGTAGGACTTAGCCAGGATCTGATTAACAAATATTTCACCATGACCCCAACCCGTTTGGAAGGTATAGGCTTGGAAGAAATAGCTCAGGAAAGCAAAATGCGTCACGACAGTGCGTTCAGCGAAAATAATCCCTCCCGGGATACTCTGGAAATAGGGGGTTATTTTCAATGTAAAGACAATGGCGAAATACACATGTATAATCCTGAAACCATCTATCTGCTGCAGCGGGCTTGCAGAGAAGGCAATTATGAATTGTTTAAACAATTCTCCCGGTTGATCAACGAGGAAAAGGTTTACACGCTGAGAAACATGTTAGAGTTTAATATAAATCCAGGGGACACTATACCCATTGAGGAAGTTGAATCGGTTGACTCCATCGTGAAAAGGTTCAGAACCGGGGCGATGTCGTATGGTTCTATAAGTAAAGAAGCCCACGAATGTCTGGCCATTGCCATGAATCGCCTGGGGGGCAAGAGTAACAGTGGGGAAGGCGGAGAAGACCCAGCCCGATATATTCCAGACAAAAACGGCGATTCACGAAATAGTGCTATTAAGCAGGTAGCTTCCGGGCGCTTCGGGGTAACCAGTAATTATCTGGTTCATGCCAATGAATTACAGATAAAGATGGCGCAAGGTGCCAAACCAGGTGAAGGCGGTCAGTTGCCTGGCGGAAAGGTTTTTCCCGCCATTGCCAAAGTACGTCATTCCACCCCGGGGGTAGATCTAATATCGCCACCCCCGCACCATGATATTTATTCAATCGAAGACCTGGGGGAATTGATTCATGACCTCAAGAATGCCAACCAGCATGCTGATATAAGCGTAAAGTTGGCTGCGGAAGTGGGAGTAGGAACCATTGCCGCCGGTGTGGCTAAAGGTAAAGCGGATGTCATC
>CAZOZX010000164.1:0-3926 GCA_964584415.1 uncultured Syntrophomonas sp. | reverse complement strand
GATATAGGCCATAGCGACCGCGTTCAAAAGTATACAATATTTCTACGCGCAATGCCTTGTCAAAGTAAGGCTGGTTGCATAAAATAAAAAAGCGAATCCAGAGAAAATTAATATCTTACGGACAACGGCGTCCTTAAGTTAGGTTGTAGCGCATCATGCTTACACTCTATCTTAGGGCGTTTTTTTTATTTCCTTTTATAGAACGTAAAGTTTAGTACTAAGGACAGGTGGGGCCAGCCGTGGGAAACGAATACAATACCAAAATAATGGAAGAGTTTAGAAGAGTTGCCGGTGATATCAAAATTATCGACCGACCGGAAGAGAAAGAGATGTACAGCCATGACATCGGCGACGTACCATCTTTCATGACCCAACTGATGTTTAAAACGCAGCCATCCTTCGTGGTGCAGCCTAAAAACATCGACGAAATCAAAAAGGTCTTAGCCTTTGCCAATGAGAAGAAAATCCCGGTTATACCACGCGGAGCCGCTTCATCAGGATTTGGCGGCGTCATTCCCACCAATGCCGGGATCGTGGTTGACCTATCCCCTTTCAGAAAAATCATCGAAATCAACCCGGAACAAAAGACCGCCCGAGTTGAAGCGGGTGCGCGCTGGAGCGATATTGACATCCTGGCCAAAAAGCAGGGACTGTCCTTGATGACTTATCCATCCAGCAAATTTTCCACAGTGGCAGGATGGATTTCAACCGGCGGTTATAGTATCAACAGCTTCCACTATGGCCACCTGTCAAAACAAATCCAGTCCATGACCGTGGTGACCGCCTTGGGTGAATCCAAAACGCTGACTCCGGCTGACAAAGAATTTGCCTATTATATCTCTACCGAAGGCGTCTTCGGGATCATCGTGGAAATAACCCTCACCCTGAGACCAACACCGCCTGCGTCTTTTTCGCACCTGCTTTATTTTAGAAATGAGTATTCAGCCTTTGATTTTATTGATCGCTTTGTGAACAGTAAAGAGAAACAAAACATAAGCGTGAATGTCATCCGCTTCCTGGATGAAAACCATATGAGCGATACCAATGAGGTCCTGCACGCTGATGTATTCAAAAAGACTCCCGCTGTTCTGGTGGAATTGAGCAGCGCGGATGATGATCAGAAATTTATAACATTTTTGTCGCAAATGGCCGACATCGATGAAGCGCCCAGTTATGTAGCCAGCTATTTATGGAACGAGCGTCTCTTTGGCGCCAAAGCCAAACGCCTGGGTCCGAGCATCTTGACCAGTGAAACTATTATCCCCATCGAGAACACCGCCGCCTTTATTGAGAAGGCTAAAAAAATGGGGACGGCTTTCGGGGTGGAAGTGTGTATTGATTCCTACATCCTGGACGAAAAGCACGCCCTCGTAATGACCCCTTATCTGTGCGACTCAAGAAAATTTAAATATTATCTCAATATGGCCCTGGTTCCGATGCTGACCCAGACGGCTTTAAATCTGGGCGCCGAACCGTACGGCCTTGGCATCTGGAATGCCTCTTTTATAAATCATTTATACAGCAAAGCCAAACAGCAGAAACTACTGGCTTATAAGGCCAAGGTTGATCCCAACAATATCATGAATCCCGGCAAGTTTTTTGCGATAAAATCAAAATTCTTTAACATTCCGGCCCAGATTTTTCATCCCACCGTCTTAGGTATAAGCATGCAGGTGATGATCTTCTTGGCACCAGTCACCGGCAGGGTGGCCAGAATAATCTTTGGTAAAGACCAGAAGCTCGACAGCCTTGATGTCGAACTCAGCACCCATGCCTGCGCCAAATGCGGCAACTGTATAGCTGTATGCCCGGCTTATCTGGTAACCGGCGATGAAGCGGTAACAGCAAAGGGTAAGTTGGCCTTGGCCAAAAAATTGGAGGAAGGCAAAAAAGTAACCCCGGAAGAAGCTGCCAAAGCTTTCATGTGCATGCACTGCAAGGGCTGTGAAGAGATATGCCAGGTCAACCTTGAGCTCATGATGCTCTGGGATGCGTTGGAAAAAAGGATTGAAGGGACATTTGGCCGTCCGGATGCACAAATTGCCGATTTCTTGAAAAAAGTTGACCAAAGCAAGGAATATTGGGAAATGGTGGAGCGGAAGGGTTAATAGATCTATTCCTTAATCCCTGCCAAATATTTGGCAAGGACCATAAGTTCCTAAAGTACAAAAACTATAAAGAAAAGATGGAATGAGATTATGCCAAAGAAATATCATATTCATCCACATGTTGCCCCGCTGGAGATGGAATATCTCTATAAGTTCAGAATCACCCGGGGAGTAAACTGCATCAACTGCGGAAAGTGCACCAAGGTCTGTATCTATCAAGCCCATAAACGCAGAAAAGGAGATCCGCGCAAAATGGCGGACCCCAATACGGTGGTGTGCCGGAACTGCTTCAGGTGCATTCAGGAATGTCCCCGCGGAGCGCTGGAAATGTCCCTGCATCAGGATTTTGTCAATGTCAGCGGCTCCTACTGGAAAGCGGATATGTTCCTTACGCTCTGGAAGCAGGCTGAAGACGGCAAGGTTCCTGTGACCGGCGCCGGATACCGCGGGCCGTTTACCGGGGCTGGCTTTGACAGCATGTGGACCGACATGTCGGAAATCGTTCGTCCTACGCGTGACGGAATTCACGGCCGGGAATACATCAACACCGGTGTGGAGCTGGGCCGCAAGCACAACCATCTGACCTTTGACGCTGATGGCCGACTTTTGACGCAGACGCATCCCACCGTTGATATCCCTATTCCGATTCTCTTTGATATACCACCGGTGGACTTAAGCCCGAATGTTAGGCTGGCTCTGGTCAAGGCTGCCAACCAGATCAGCACCTGTGTCATTTTGCCGGCAGCAGATATTAAGCCGGAGCTGTCAGCATACAGCGCCAATATCATCCCCTTAATTACCGAGGGTGAAATTGACAAGTATGCAGACATTCTGAAGAACTCCCCTTTGGTCGCCATTGATTATAACGATGCCCTGCCGGACAAATTGGCAGCCACCCAAGAGCGCATCAAGAAAATCAGCAATGCGGTAACAATTATCCGCGTTCCAGCTATCCCCGGCATTGAAGGTATCGTCTCCAGGCTGGTAAACAGCGGTGCCGAGGTAATCCATGTCGTAGCCGATTATCGCGGCCTGGAGATAAACAAAGACCAGGAAGCTAACTTTAAGCCGCGCTTGATCAAAGATATCATCCGCTCCATTCACTTGCAGCTGGTCGAGGAGAGGATTCGCGATGAAATCACCCTGATATTCTCCGGCGGTATTGCCATGGCTGAGCATGTGCCTAAATCAATGCTCTGCGGCAGCGATCTGACGGCGATAGATATCCCACTACTCATCGCCATAGGGGCCCGTTTATACGAAGAGCCGGAAAAGCTGCTGCTTCTGCCGGATGGCCTAGAAAAATTATCAGTGGAGACCGTTACCCAGCGAATGGTCAACCTGATGGTCGCCTGGCATTCCCAGTTGCTCGAGGTCATGGGCGCCATGGGTATCCGCGAAGCCAGGCGGCTGCGCGGAGAGACCGGCCGGGCCATCTTCTTTGAAGAGATTGACCGGGATACATTCGGCAAATTATTTAAACAATAATAAATAAAGTATAAAAAATGGGTGATAAAATTATGAAACCATCAACCGTAAAAATTAAACAGACACCATCCCGGTTTAGACACCAGGTGCCCAAGTACAAGGTTACCCGGTCGGATGACTGCATCAACTGTGGTACCTGCGCCAAGACCTGTCCGTATGGCGTGCACGAACGGCCGGAAGGACATAACCGAGTCTATCCGCCCATCGATTACAAATGCATTGGCTTTGAATGCCAGTCCAAGGAATTCTGCTGCCTTACCCAGTGTCCACGCCAGGCTTTGAGCCTATCGCTCAATCCCATGTATGAAACGTTGGGTGATCCCCGCTGGA
>CAZOZX010000163.1:0-3934 GCA_964584415.1 uncultured Syntrophomonas sp. | reverse complement strand
AGCCATGAGTTTAGGCCGAACCTCTACTTTCCTGGATATCTATATCAACCGGGAGCTGCACCATGGCGTGCTGGAGGAGGCTGAAGCCCAGGAACTCATCGATCACCTGGTTATGAAGCTGCGCCTGGTAAGGCACCTGCGCACCCCGGAATATAACACCCTGTTTGCCGGTGATCCCAACTGGGTCACCGAAGCGATAGGCGGCGCTGGCACCGACGGCCGGCCTTTGGTCACCAAAAACAGCTTCCGTTTCATTCACACCCTGGAGAACCTGGGGCCAGCCCCCGAACCCAACCTGACTGTACTCTGGTCCCAGCACCTGCCGGCGCCTTTCATTCAGTATTGCGCCGCCATTTCCATCAAGACCAGTGCCATACAATATGAGAATGACGACCTGATGCGCCATTATTACGGGGACGATTATGGCATCGCCTGCTGTGTCTCCGCCATGCGCCTGGGCAGGGAAATGCAGTTCTTCGGTGCTCGCTGCAACCTGGCCAAGCTCCTTCTCTATGCTCTAAATGGCGGGCGGGATGAGATAACCGCTGACCAGGTGGGGCCCAAGATGGCTCCCTGCGGCGACGATTACCTGGATTTTGCCGAGGTGATGCACAGTTTCCGGGTGCAGATGGATTGGCTCACCGGTTTATATGTAAACGCCATGAACGCCATTCACTATATGCACGACCGCTATGCTTACGAACGGCTGGAGATGGCTCTGCACGACAGTAAGGTACACCGCTTCATGGCTTTTGGTATTGCAGGTTTATCAGTGGTAGCTGATTCTCTCAGCGCTATCAAATATGCCCGGGTGAAACCAGTAAGAGATCAGCGCGGCATAATCAGCGATTTCGTCGTGGAAGGTGATTTCCCCAAGTACGGCAATGATGATGACCGGGTTGATCGTTTGGCGGTCGAAGTGGTAAAAGCCTTTACCAGCAAACTGCGAAAACACCAGACCTATAGAGGGGCGGAACCCACCCTATCGGTTTTGACCATTACCTCCAATGTTGTATACGGCAAACATACCGGGACCACCCCGGATGGGCGCGAAAAAGGCACCCCCCTGGCGCCTGGAGCCAATCCCCTGCATGGCCGGGAAGAAAACGGGGCTATCGCCGCTTGCAACTCGGTGGCCAAAATACCCTATGAATACGCCCGCGACGGCATATCCTATACATTCTCAATCGCTCCCTCAGCATTGGGCCCAACCGATACCGAACAGGTCAACAACCTGGCAGGCTTGTTGGCCGGTTACTTTGAACAGGGCGGCCAACATATCAACATCAATGCGGTGAGCCTGGAGACCCTGAAAGAAGCCATGGAAAACCCGGAGAAATATCCCGATCTCACCATTCGCGTTTCGGGCTATGCGGTACATTTCATCAAATTGAGCCGTGAGCAGCAGGAAGAGATTATCATGCGCACCTTCTACAAAGGTATGTAAGTGTGGCCGGGCGGGTACATTCCATCGATACCTTCAGCACCTTGGACGGTCCGGGAATACGGACCGTCGTTTTCCTGCAGGGGTGCCACCTGCGCTGCAAATACTGCCAGAACCCTGACACCTGGAACTATGATGCTCCAACTGCCCGGGTCTATTATCCGGAAGATATCATGCGGCTGGTGATGCGCAGTCTTCCCTATTTCCAATCGTCCGGGGGAGGACTGACTTTCTCCGGGGGTGAACCGCTATTGCAGTATGAATTTGTGCGGGAAGTGTTTAAGCAATGCCGGCAGCACGGCATCCATACTGCGGTCGATACATCTTTATATGTAGGGAAAAATAAAGTGCTGGCGATCCTCCCCTACACCGACCTGTTCCTGGCCGATATCAAGCAAATGAACCAGGAAAAAAGCCTTGAACTAGTAGGCGCCAACAATAAGTTAAACCTGGAGAATCTGAAATTGATAGATGCTCACCAGGTGGAGACCTGGATACGCTATGTAGTAGTACCCGGTTACACCGATGCCGACGAGGATATTATCGCATTGGGCGAATTCATCGCCGGGCTGGGGAGGGTAACCCGGGTGGACCTGCTCCCCTATCACTCCCTGGGCAGTCACAAGTGGAAAATGCTTGGCCTCAAATACCAGCTGGACCAGGTCCAACCGCCCTCATCCCAGCACATGCAGCAAATAAAAAACCTGCTCGAAGCCCATAGCGGCAAGCCGGTCTTCATCCCCTCGTGATCACCTAAATAAAAAAGGACCGTAACATCACGGTCCCGCCAACGTTTCCAAACATCCATATCACTGCATGTGTAAGGGGTGTTACAGGGGGATGTTGGGCTAGCCGCCACCAACAATAGGTCCTTGATAACCATGTTCGGCAGCGTCGTTCTTTTGCTTTTGCTTCTTGTTGCCATCTGCACCGGATTTGGTCTTTTTATCATCTTTAGGGGTCTTGTTTTTGCCTGCCACCCTGTTACCTCCTTTGTCAGTTTTTCATTATTAGTATCTTAGGAACAGGCGGTTTCTATACTCACGACCCCCGAATCAACACCCGGGCAAAGGGACGGTTCTGATGCCTGCAATGCACTTATACAAATAACCGACGGGTCGAGAGCATAGAAACAATAAGGGTCAATTTCATGGTTAAGGTGGTGTAATGCACGGTGACACACCACTTCGTGGAATGTCCCCGCAATTATTGTTCGTGTAACACTTTGCGTTACGCTAACAACGTCACGGTATAACAGATTTGTCATCCTGAGGAGCTGAAGGCGACGAAGGATCTCATCTCAGCGAGATGCTTCGCTAGCGCTCAGCATGACATGTAGCTATGGTTTCTGTGTCCAGCTCAGACCGCTCATAAAAACCGTAGAGCAAGGCAATCGGACAAGCCACGACAGAAGCAAATAATGAACGGTGACACACCACTTCGTGGAATGTCCCCGCAATTACATAGATTGAATGACTCGTCCGTATTAACCCAGCTATAACGCCTTTTTGCCGGTCTGAGGTACCATCGCGGGGTTCCTTTCATATGCTACAGTATATTACGCTTATGGGAGGAATTAGTCGTGCTTAGTCTTTCAATGATAAACCTGATGCGCAAGCACCCGAAAAAGGTAGATAAAGAACTCCGCAACGAATTGGTCAATCTGTATCATCCCTTCCGCTGGATACCATGTTATTTACATTCGTCTATAGAAAAATACCTGAAAAAAAACAAACAGTATCGGGTGATCATCGAATTCGATGAGGACCAGGAGGAATTCGGCAGCAAGGTAATGACCGCAAACTCCATCCTCTCGCCGCTGGGCGGCTGTAACATCAAACACCAGTACCCCGGGATTCACAGTTGTTCAGCAACTCTAACACCGGCGGCCATCGCCAGCCTGCTGGAAGGCCATCCGGGTATAAAAAAGATTCACGCAGATAGAGAGATGCATACTTTATTAGATGTGGCCCGGCCGGCAGTCAAGGCCAATGCCCCAACCATCAGGGGCGTATCCGGGAAGGGGGTAACTATTGCCGTCATCGACACCGGCATCTACCCTCATAAAGATTTGAATGGCCGGATCAAAGTTTTCAAAGATCTGACCGGCAACAAGACCACCCCCTATGACGACAACGGGCATGGCACTCATTGCGCTGGCGACGCCGCCGGTAATGGAGCGGCTTCGAACGGGAAATATACAGGATTGGCCCCGGAGGCCGATTTGATCGGGATCAAGGTCTTGACTAAAACCGGTTCCGGCTACCTGTCCACCGTGATGGCAGGGGTACAATGGTGCATCGACAACAAAGATCAGTACAACATTAAGGTCATCACCATGTCCCTCGGGAGCAGCGCAACCGTTCCCGCCGGTGAGGATCCGGTGGTAAAGATGGTGGAAAAAGCCTGGGATAAAGGCATAGTGGTGGTTATCGCCGCGGGTAATGAGGGACCGGACGGGCAGACCATCTCCAGCCCTGGAATCAGTCC
>CAZOZX010000162.1:0-3935 GCA_964584415.1 uncultured Syntrophomonas sp. | reverse complement strand
TTTTTCCCTCCCCGGCATAGGTAATGAGCGTGACCCATTTACCTAAATAACCGGAGAAATCAAGTCCGTTTTTCTTCGACAGTTCATTTTTGGCTTTAAACAAGGCGCCGATCTCTATCCCATTGAATTTCTGGTCAAAAGAACCCGGCAGCTGCAGGTCAAAATTAGCCCCGCTGTTGACCATGATCGTGTAGCCCTGGTCTTGCACAATTTGTTGGGCGGTTTCTGTTTGGCTCCTGACTGCCGCGGCTGGAGCGGGGGAGATTGGCTCGGCGGGATCAGCCTGGCCGGCGCATCCACTCATTAATA
This sequence comes from uncultured Syntrophomonas sp., assembly GCA_964584415.1. Classification (GTDB taxonomy): domain Bacteria; phylum Bacillota; class Syntrophomonadia; order Syntrophomonadales; family Syntrophomonadaceae; genus PHAA01. The sequence continues at coordinate 3,626 of CAZOZX010000162.1, read as the reverse complement.
ATGTCAAACTGACTGCCATAATTGCCAGTGTCGTTGACATTAAGCTGATTTTCAGGCGTTTATTTGTACATGTCATGGTGCTGACCGCCTTTCTTGGGAGGATCATTTTACCTTCTTTGCTATAATTATAATACACCCCTGATCTGTATCTTGTGTTAAACAACTACTGATTGTTAGGAGGCGGTACTTGTGATGGATAATATCTATAAGGCCCGGGTAAAAAGATGCACGGAAATGATGGCGGAACACAACCTGGATGTTTTGCTGCTGACCAAACCATCCAACATGTTTTACCTGACCGGGGACGGACGGCTTTGCGCTTATGCTATGATCACTGCCCGGGGAGAAGTAGCCCTGGGAGTTCCCTCCACAGACATAGAGGATGTAAGTAAGCTTGCCATTTTTGACAAGATCGTAGGTTTTGAGGATGAAGTAGGCATGATCCATTCAATTGCTCATTACCTTCACGAATTTGAAATTGCCGAAGGAGCAGCAGGGCTGGAAAACACCTTTCTCACCATGTCCATGCAGGGGATGCTGACACATCCGCACGCGAAACCGGAAAAGGTTGTAGCCAAAGATGCCACTCACCTTTTATCCAAGCTGCGCATAGTAAAAGAACCTGGAGAAATTGCACTGATGGCTGAAGCAGCCCGGATCGCTGATATCGGCATGAAGGCCGCCATTGAGACGGTAGCTGCAGGTGTAACCGAGAGCGAAATTGCCGGTGCGGCAGAGTATGCTATGCGCCAGCACGGCGCAGAAGGATTTTGGCGCAGTTACGTGGCATCTGGCCCCCGCACCAATATAGCCCATGGATTGCCCACTAACAGAAGAGTTGAACCGGGCGACCTGGTTATGATCGATATCCATCCCATAGTCAATAATTATAGCTCTGATATCTGCCGGATGGCGTGTGTGGGTAAGCCCAGTGAAGTGCAGCAGGAGGTCTATGACCTCTATCTTTCGGGTCTGCAGGCATCCATAGCCAAATGCTGCAATGGCATTGGTATGGTTGAACTGGAGAACACCATGCATGACCCTTACAAGGCTGCCGGGCATGCCGGTCATATCTTTGGCCCGGTTATACACGGCATAGGGATCGACTTTGAGGAAGCTCCCCTTCCTCCCGGTCATGCCTTCTTCCACGGCGAGAAAGCTCCTGATCCTCTGAAGACCAACACCGTAATTGCAGTTGGTAATTGCGGTTTGTATTGCGGGGAGTGGGGTGTACGGATCGAAGACACGGTGGCCATAGGTGATGACGGGCCCATCGTTCTGACTAATTACCCAAGGGACCTGGTGTGCAAATAACTTTAAAGACAATCAGAATTCTACCGGAATGTTGTTTGCAGCAATAAATCACGCGGGAAGGGTGTTTGGTGATGACAACCGAAATATTCTATTTTTCGGGTACGGGGAATTCCCTGGTTGTTGCCCGAGATATTTCCGGGCGGCTTAATGGTAAATTAAATTCTATGGCTGCTTTGCTCAATACAGAGACGATAAGTTCTGCCGCTGATGTAATCGGAATTATTTTCCCGGTTCATAATGTGGTCAATGGCGGGGTCCCGTTCATTGTCAGGAATTTTCTAAGCAAGCTGGAAATGGCTGCGCCGGCCTACGTTTTTGCAGTTTGTACTTGCGGAGCTGGGTCAGGGGATGCATTGGTAAATATCGAGAAACTCATCCAAGCTAAAGGCAGCAAACTAGCGGCCGGCTTCACAATAAAAATGCCATTTAATTGCCCGCCGTTTACCAGCCGCGAAGAACAAGCAAAGAGGTTTGCTCAATGGGCCCTTAAACTTGAAGAAATATATGAAACGGTCATCACGCAAAAGGAAATCAAGGTCAAATCCATTAATCCGTTAATCCAGGCTCTCGTCTACCCGCTCGGTCAATTCATGCATTATACTATCCTAAAAAACTACCGAAGACTGGCTGAAGATCCTAACGCCGAATTTGATGTTGCGGTCCATTTAGTCGACCGCAGCTACTTTATTGATGAAAACTGTGATGGCTGCGGGATTTGCGCCAAGGTATGCCCAGTTGAAAATATAGAAATGGTCAACAACCAGCCAGTATGGCAGAACCATTGTGAGTCTTGTTTGTCTTGCCTGGTCTGGTGCCCGCATAAAGCAATATATGGCGGCATATTAAGCGGCAAATCGGAACGTTATCACCATCCCGAGGTCAAACTGAGTGAAATGATCTATCGATAATAGCCCTGGCCTGAGTCGGGTTCTCGCAGGTCACAGCAGAAATTTTACTTTTCTTTATTTTATTATTCCATTAGTAATATAAGCTTCGATTTCATTTTCCGAATATCCCAGACCGGATAGGATCGCGCGGCTGTCCTGACCGAGGTCTGAGAATTCCAGCACCGCCTCGCCCGGCGTAGCTGACAGCTTAATGGGTACTCCGGGGAAAAACGCGGTCTTGCCGGTACCGCGAAAATCGTCCGCCTTTATAATTATTTCTCGTTCCCGAATCTGCGGATGCTCGATGCTCTGATCCAGGCTGAGAACTGGCATAAAGCATATGTCCTGATCCGCCATGGTATCGACCCATTCCTGTTGGGTCTTCTGTTTAAAGATGGCCCTAATTTCCACAATCATCTTTTCCTGAATCCCCGTATTTAAATTGTCCCTATCTGGTATCCACTCGGGATGTCCAACCTTTTGGCAAAATTCCGTCCAGAATTTGGGCTCGATAGCGCCAAGGCTAATCCATTTTCCGTCCGCTGTCTCGTAGAGGTTATAGTAGGCCATGCCGCCATTGAGCTGCTCTGCTGATCGTTGCGGTACTCTATCATTTCCCCAGTAATCAGCCAGAGTATAAGCCAGCATGGTGGCGCATCCATCCGCCATGCCAATATCACAGAACTGTCCTTCTCCGGTGGTTTCACGAGCCTTTAATGCCAGGAGTATAGCTATTACTGCGTGCAAGGTCCCGCCGGCAATATCAGCTATTTGGGTCCCTACCAATCCCGGTGCTTCCTTAGTGCCTGAAATACCGAGTATCCCGGTAAGACTGACATAATTCAAATCATGACCGGCGGCCATCTTCAATGGGCCCGAATATCCGTACCCGGTCACCGCGCAATAAATTATCCGTTTATTCACCTTTCTCAGTTCCTCATAGCCCAGACCCAGTTTGTTCATGGTTTCAGGCCGGTACTGTTCAAATACCACGTCGGCTTCCTTTACCAGCCTCTTAAAAATCTCTTTGCCATCATTCGCTTTTAAATCAAGCGCCAGCGATTTTTTATTGCGATTGACATTGTAAAAATGAGCCCAGTTGTCTTTTACCTGGGGATTGCCCATTCGTCCCAGCTCACCCTGTAGCGGTTCGACCTTAATTACTTCAGCCCCGAAGTCGGCCAGCATCTGGCAGCAAAGCGGACCAGGCAGGTACTGGCTGAGATCTAATACTCTGACACCCTCAAGTGGTTTCATCTAATATCTCCTTTCTCCGTTCCAGTTCTAGATATACGTAAAACCGCCATCGCTGGCAGTTTTTACATTGCTTTATTAATAGACGTTATTGCATCCTTAATTGCCCGATTGAGATCAGGCGGGAGCGCTCTTGAACATTTCTTAATTTCCTTTAATAGAATCCGAAAT
>CAZOZX010000161.1:2254-3938 GCA_964584415.1 uncultured Syntrophomonas sp. | reverse complement strand
ATCTTCAATATCTGGTCTCGTACCGGAACACTTAAGGCTTGCGAAATTCTATTCGTATCCATAAATCTAATATATCAATATATTTTGATATGTGCAAGATTTATTCTATTCCCAACCAGGGCAACCGCTATTCTTACTTGTTTTCCCAGTTGTTGGCCTCGCCCTCATCAATTAGAGCGGCCATAGCTTTGTCCTGAGTGGTTTGATCGAGGAGAGCATCATAAAATCCGACCACGGTTGGCCTGGGATTTTGGTTTTGGGCGGGTTTCTTACCCGGGTTCGAACATCCCCAGATAGCCACGGAAATTACCACACATAAAATACCAGACAGCAGTTTTTTCATCAAACGTTTGCCCCCAGCAGAACTAAATTTTTTTCTTAGTATGGTTTTCCGGTTGGAACTATATGTGCAAACCAGTTTTCGCAGCTGCAATTGAAACAGTCTGTTTTATGACTGGAATATTATAATAGGGTCATTGGTGCCTTTAAGTACTTACCCATAGGAATTCTAAAATGTATGGCCTTACTCAAGCCATACTTATTTTTTTGACAACTGCTCGTACAAAAACATATCATATGCATATATGGGCTATGTATATGTGGGTAATGTATAGGAGGGATAGGATTGAAAAAATTTGAAATTTTCGAAATACCAGTCGGTTGCTGTGCTCCAGTGTCCAGCCCTGAGGAGGCCGAATTCAAAGAAACGCTGGTAAGGTTGAAACAAAATGTGGACCTTGAAATTGAGGTAATAGCTATGACTCAACAACCCCAGAAGTTTTTGAATAATCCAGTAATTAGTGTCATAGCTCAGAAGGAAGGGCGTGGCGCGTTTCCGGTTACTTTGATTGACGGGAATCTATTCCTCAAGGGGCGATATCCCACATATGACGAATTAATTTGATGAGATACTGCCTGGACCTAGGTAAGTATTAAGGAGTGAAGAGAATGACCAAGTACATGTTTTTTTCCGGAAAAGGCGGCACCGGCAAAACTACCATGGCTGCGACCAGCGCGGTTTACAACGCCAATTGCGGTAATAAGACTCTGCTCGTATCCACGGATCCGGCCAGTAATTTGGGTGATATTTTCGAAATGAAAATCGGCCATCATATTACTGAAATCAGTAATAATTTGTATGCGATGGAGATTGATCCTGATCAGGCTGCCGAAGAATTTCGAGAAGGGGTCATAGGGCCGATGAGGGGCATCTTTCCTGATGACATTCTAGAGGTTATGGAAGAACAGTTCAGAAGCTCATGTACAACTGAGATTGCAGCTTTCGATCGCTTCACCGATTTTCTTATCAATGGTGATTTTGATCTGGTCATCTTTGACACAGCACCCACCGGTCATACGGTACGATTGCTCGAATTGCCGGTTGACTGGTCCAAATACATGGAAATAAACCAAAATAGCCCTAACCAAGCAAAATTGGGCCCCGTTGCCGCAATCCAGGGTGCCAAAACCAAATACGATAAAGCTATCGATGTATTGCGCAATCCACAACTAACTGAGTTTTACTTTGTGTTACGGCCTGAAAAAACCGCTGTCCTGGAAACACTTCGAGCCCAGAATGAACTTAGAGAACTACAAATAACTAACTTCAAGCTCATAGTGAACGGTATCCTGCCGGAAGAGGAAGCCCAAACCCAACACTATGCAAAATTGGCGGCTATGCAAA
>CAZOZX010000161.1:0-2244 GCA_964584415.1 uncultured Syntrophomonas sp. | reverse complement strand
TATGCAAAATAAGTATTTGGGGATGATCGAAGAGACTTTTCCTTACCCCACCACCCGGGTACTATTACAAAGCGGGGAGATAAAAGGCATAAGCAATTTCAACCAAATGGCATCTATCGTTTTTGAAGGTAAATCAGTAACGGTTGAAAGCGATTACCTTTATTCGGAGCCGTTTCAGGATTTTGCCAGTAGTGAATCATTTAAATCGATGTTATCACTGAGAAATAACCACCGGATCATTATATTTACCGGCAAAGGCGGTGTGGGCAAAACCGTGGCTGCTTGCGCCACCGGCGTATATCTCGCCAATCAAGGATTCAAGACCCTGCTGATCACTACCGACCCGGCAGCGCACCTTGCTTACGTACTGGACGAAGAAGTTTCAGCTCAGGTCCGGGCGATAGCAAATGTGGCCAACCTATATGCCGCCAGAATCGACCAGAAAATCGTGGTCCAAGACTATAAAGCACAGATAATTGCTAATGCAGTGGGATCAGGTTATTCTGAGGACATGATTATAGCCATAAAGGAAGAATTGGAATCTCCATGTACTGAGGAAATGGCAGTATTTGAAGTTTTCTCGGATTTGATTAACCGCAGCGATTATCAATATATCGTATTTGATACAGCGCCCACCGGGCACACCTTGAGATTATTAGAGCTGCCCTATGATTATGCGAAACAAGTGGAAATGCTGGTCAATATCAAACATGATACCAGCCAGGAAACCAGCGAAGCCAAACAAAAGCTGCAAAAACTGGTAGCCAAGATTAAAAACCAGGATGAATGCACTTTCTTGCTAGTATTCTATCCTGAATATACTCCTATATTTGAAGCAAAAAGAACCATGGATGATTTAGGGGAAGCCGGTATCAACATTCAGGCTGTTATCGCCAATAACATCTTGGGCCAACATGAAAATGCCTCCGAATTCCATCTAAGTCGTTATGCTATGCAACAACATTATCTCCAGGTCGCCCGGGAACAGTTTAAGCGGCCCATGTTTAAAATAAGCCTATTCGATGAGGAAATTATCGGTTTGGAAAAACTCGTTCAGATTGAACAGGACCTTTTCGGTTCAAATCGCTGACTGTTAATAGGTTAGGAAGGAGTATAACTTGAAATACGAATCCAGGGATTACTGGGCTGGCCTTATTAAGATGAGCCTTTCCCGGTTCTTTATCTTACATACGCTGCATCAACAAGCATTGCACGGATATGAGATCAGCAAAAGAGTGTCTGATATTACTTGTGGATGCTGTGCTCCCACAGAAGGAAGTCTATACCCGGTTTTGAAAGAATTCGTTGAAAACGGGCTGGTCACGGTAGAGACGCAGACTGTATCAGGCCGTGAGCGTAAAGTCTACACATTGAGCGAAGCCGGAGAAGGTGCTTACCAGGTAGCAAGCCAGGCCTGGGGAGAAGCATCTAACTATATTCTGCAGGCTATAAACCCATAAAGAGAGCCTGTCAATGACAGGCTCTTCACACATAACAAGAACGTGGTTAATGCACTATGGACTACCTGTTAATCACCGAATTGCTGTTCGATCCATTCTTTTATCTCATCCCGCACTGAACGGAATGAAGCCATTATTTCCGCTTCAGTGCCTTGTTTGGAGGCTTTACTGAAACTATGGTGAATTACCTGTCGTCCCGGAAAATAAGGGCAGGTTTCCCTGGCCTCATCACAGGTTGTAACCACGTAATCGAAATCTATGCCGTTTAACTCATTGATGTTTTTGGAGCGATGTCCTGTCATATCCGCCCCCAATTCCTCCATAACCTTGATGGCGTAAGGGTCCACCCGCGATGCTGATACTCCGGCACTATATGAATCATACCGATCCCCATATAACATCCGCAACAGCGCTTCACCCATCTGGGAACGGGCAGAATTATGGGTGCATATAAATAGAACCTTCTCTTTAGCTGATTGGCTCATAAAAATTCTCTACTTTCTTTCATCCATAAACGCATAGAAGTTGCGTAGGTTTTCCGGCATTACATATTCAGCCGGCTCTTGCGCCGAAGGTATGCCCCCGTATACAGCCTTATGAATAGCCTCAATAATCATTCCCTTGGGCGGTACGGTGTATTCCTGCCCCTGGTACACCCAAACCCTGCAGTCAACCTGGTCCCCGCAAAGGTCTCCGCAAGATTCACATAGACTTTCTTGCACATCCATTTGGATGTCCTGCCCATTTATCCTGATGGTCGGGGAACTGATGAACTTATAGGTCT
>CAZOZX010000160.1:0-3970 GCA_964584415.1 uncultured Syntrophomonas sp. | reverse complement strand
AACCTCCGCACCCGGCTCCGGAGGCCGGTGCTCTATCCACTGAGCTACGGGCGCACATTGCTAGATGATTATAGCAGAATATTTTAGATAGGTCAAAGAATGACATAATCAAGGATACACTTAATGAAAGGGCCAGCACCCCAAGCGGGTGCCAGCCCTTATTTAGGATTAGAATTTTGGGTCAACATTGGGATTTTAGATTTTCCTCAATTAAATGTCAGATGATATTATACTATTATATTGTTCGAGCTTAGACAGTGGGAACCTCAGTCTCGGCAGCTGGTTCGGCAGCTGCGTCAGCCGTGGTTACCATTTCAGTCGCAAACAGCTTATCCAGGTCCTGGATTGGAACATAGGCCCGGCCGTTGCTTATTTCATTCTCGAAAGGAATGGCAAAATCGATTGCGCCTGAATCCTCATTAAATGCATATTCGGGATCAGACAGGAGGCCGGTAATGGTTCCGCTGATGGTAGTCACTTGACCGGTAATCGCGTCGATGTAGTCCCCCGAGAAAGTTCCATTAGAAATACTGCCGTCCAGAGTTGCTGAATCGTAACCTGATACGGTTCCGGCAATTGTTAACGATACAGAAATTGGATTCCCGGTTAGAGGATCGGTTATGGTGGCGGGTACAGTCCCTCCAATTGTACCTGTTGTAATAATGGCTAGTGGGTCTGATGATGTATCCAGAGTAAATTGCAGGGCACCAGTAGTATCACCCAGGGCAACCGATGCCTGGGTGGTGGCGGTAGTGCTGTTGGGGGTGAATACTACCGTGATGCCGTTGCTCCCGGTTACGGTAACAGTGCCGTCTTCATCGCTCCAAATTACTGCCATTGCCCCATTGTTTAACAGGGCGTGGACCGGGAACATAACCTTTTTGCCGTCCTCAGTATAGAGTTTGGCCAGGTTGCCTGATTTGTTGTACCACAGTGAACCGGATGCGGCCGTAGCGGCTGTGTCGCTGGTTGACGAGGCCTGGGCTTCGGTTTTGTTGGCTCCATTGCCTTTGCCATTGTTGCCTTTGTCGGAGGCGGCAAACGCGCACAGGGACATGGAAAGGGTGAGGGTCAGGGTCAACAGGAGTACCAATACTTTTTTCATTCGATCAACCTTCCTTTCTTTTTTCCATCTCCACCAAAGAAAAACTGCACGCCGAAGCGTGCAGCTGATAAACTGGCTTCTCTTCGGCAACCCGGCGATCATGGCATAATGCTTTAGACCCGTGGCTTTGCGTCCTTGGCTTTCGCCAAGTTTGCTATTATCGGAGATGTTTAATTGCATCCATTATATTCAAAAGCAATTAAATTAGCAACTTATTTCTGGAACAAAAAGGTAACATAATTATGATACAGTAACCGCATTGAGATTGGGTCTGTAACAAACTTTAAGCTACTATTCAGCTTGTTTTCAGGTAGGATATGGATAATAGATGAATGGAAATTTTAGCTTTCCAAGGTAGTTGTGCCAAACCACATCATAGAAATTTAGAGATGTTAATCAACCCGAAAATTTTAAGCTAGTAAAATATAGTTTGGAGTGGTGAAATGTATGTCAGAAATCCCGACTAATCCTAACGATAATGATCTTATTCAGCTTGACACTGAAGATGTTGCCGGTAGTAATCAGAGTGCTAAATTGGATTCACAACATGTTAAACAGGTTCTAATAACAAAAAAATTGCGTGGTATGTCTACCACCAGAAAGATCATTTTAATAATAGCAACACTTGTAATTTTGGCTGTCGCTGCTTATGGAATTAAACAATGGACAGGAAGTAGTAATAAATTAGAATATGCAATCGCGGCTGTAAACAAAGGCACAGTAACTGACTCGATAGAGGCGACTGGAACCCTGGAGGCTGTGCGTACTTCGGCTATGGGTTTCAAAAATGACGATATAATTACAGCCATTAATGTCCAACCCGGAGACCATGTTACCACCGGTCAAATATTGGCCCAACAAGATCCGGCGACTCTTGAGACGGCTTTGCAACAGGCTGAAAACACAGTTCAACAAGATACTATCAATGTGAAAAGTTCCCAACTGACTTTTGATACCAATCGCAAGACATTAGCACAACAACAGCAGCTCTTTGAGTCGGGAGCCATCTCTCAGTCCGATTTGGACACCGCTAAAAATAATGCGACCAAAAGCGAATGGGATCTGGAGCTGGCCCAGTCAAAACTTGCCAATGACCGGACTAAACTGACACAGGCCCAGTCAGACATGGCGGAAGCTACTATCGTTGCTCCTTTTGATGGTATTATTGGGGCTGTCAATGGTCAGGTTGGCTCCATTAATGGTCTAAATACATCTTCCAGTACACTATTAACCGTTATGAGCGATGAGTTGCAGATGAGCGCCCTGATTAACGAAGCGGATATCGGAAAAGTGAAAGTCGGACAAGATGTTGAGTTCACCAGCAGTTCTTTTAGTGACAAAACATTTACTGGTAAAGTCGTGCGCATCACTCCGCAAGCGACTACAGTCAGCAACGTCCAGTACTACCCGGTCTTGATATCCTGCAATGATCCGGATGGAGTTCTTTTATCCGGAATGTCTGTTTCCACCACAATAATTATAGAAAGAGTTACAGACGCCGTCACTGTGCCAATGATGGCGGTAAGTTACGCTCAGACCTATCTAAAAAGCAATCCATCTCAAGCATCTGCAGGTGGTGGGCAATATGTTTTGATCATGGAAAACGATAAACCGGTTGTCAAACCTGTCAAGTTAGGTATAAGTGACGGTTCGAATTATGTGGTCACTGAAGGTCCATCTGCAGGTGACCAGGTTATAGTTGGAGTAAACCAGACCGGCGCAAGTACCAGTATTGAATCGAGATCCACGAATTCTACTTCTTCAAGTAACAGGAATTCAACTCAAATCCGTACCCCCGGGATGGGGGGGCCTCCCGGTGGTTTTTAGTCTAGAGATGAAGGTGAATAATAATGGCCGCAAATTTAATTAGTCTAAAAGAAATTAATAAGACTTATTATGGTGCAGGTGAACCGGTCCACGCAATCCGGTCTTTGTCAATGGAGATTAATGCTGGTGAAATGGTTGCCATTATGGGCCCATCCGGATCAGGCAAATCGACTCTTATGAACGTTCTAGGCTGTCTCGATCTGCCTGACTCAGGTCAATATACTTTTGCCGGGCAGGACGTAATGGATCTGGATAGAAATCAGTTAGCCCACATGCGCAGCGCTTTCATAGGCTTTGTTTTTCAGAACTTTAATTTGATAGGAAGGGCCACTGCCCTCGATAATGTTTGTTTACCCTTAATCTATGCTGGGATAACTTCTAGAAAAGAAAGAGAAATACGAGGGCGACAGATCTTAAAGATGATGGGCCTGGAGGGAAGAGAATATCATTTACCCAAACAACTATCCGGTGGTCAGCAGCAGCGAGTAGCAATTGCACGTGCTCTGATCAATGATCCAGGATTGATTTTAGCGGATGAACCCACTGGTGCACTCGATACCCGAACTTCTGAGGAGATTATGATTCTATTGGGGAAACTCAACCGTGCGCATGGGGTCAGCGTAGTAATCATAACTCATGAAAATGAAATAGGCATGCATTGTAAACGCATCGTACGACTCCTAGATGGTCAGGTTGTTAAAGATGAGCCGATTTGGCAAGTCTCTTCCCATACCCAAATGATTTAAATATTAATGAGGCGGGAGTAATTATGGATATAATGTCCAGTTTAAAAATGGCCTGGCAAAGCCTTATGGTAAACAAAATGCGTTCTTTCTTGACCATGTTAGGAGTCATAATTGGAGTTGGCGCGGTTATAATTATGGTAGCTTTGGGTCAGGGTACTACCTCCGGCATAACCAATCGAATATCAAGTATGGGTGCTAATCTGTTGACAATCACTGCTCAGGGTGGAGTCGGACCGATTCGAGGCACTACCACAAATCAACTGACTAATGCCGATGTAGAAGCTATTAAAAC
>CAZOZX010000159.1:0-4011 GCA_964584415.1 uncultured Syntrophomonas sp. | reverse complement strand
CTAAAATCAACCAGTTTGTTAACAGCGATAAGATCATGGGTATGATCAAGGGAAGCAACTTGCACAGTTACAACGTTTTCTCTGAGAAATTTCCGGATGTGGACTTAAATAGAGTCAACGAAGCTGAGGCCAGAAAATCGATGGTAGAAATATATCTTAACGCATTCGCTCCGGTTACCGAAAACGATATTGTATGGTGGACAGGGTTTCCCAAAACCGAAATAAAAATGATTTTGGACAGCGTAATAACACGGTTTGAAATGCCCGAACTTGAAATAACGTATATCGGGCTCTGTTCCGATGAAAAACTATTGGCGTCTATGGTTGCCTCCCAAAGTGACAATGTAAATCTGCTGCCGGTTCTAGACCCATACTTTATGGGCTATAAGGAGCGCAGAAGATATCTGGACTATAAATACTACGATTACATTTTTGACTTCAATAGTAACGGGACCTCCACCATTGTACTGGATGGGAGAGTTGTGGGAGTATGGGATTTAGCTGGGAAAACAAGACTATTGCTGATAATCTATCTTTTGCCATCACTTCAATGAGGGCAAGGAATAAAGTTAAACAGGCTACCGAGGATCTAGCAACAAACTTGGAAAAAATGCTCAATCTTCTCATACAGATCGAATTTGCCCTTATAAAGACTCATGCCGAGACGGGTTATGAAATTATTAAAGATATAGATTCCCCATGGCCAATAGCAGATATGATTCTGCAGCACCATGAGAGGTTGGATGGTTCAGGATATCCCCACGGCAAAAAAGGTGACGAAATTATCTTGGAAGCCAGAATATTGGCGGTGGCAGACGTTGTAGAGGCGATGGCCTCTCACCACCTTATCCCCCGGCCTTGAGCATAGATAAGGCTTTGGAGGAAATCGCATCCAACAAAGGTATACTTTATGACGAAGATGTAGTTGCGGCATGTTTAAGGTTATTTAACGAAAAAGGCTATATTTTAAGCTAATTCGAAGACCTCACATCATTTTTCCACAGTCTCTTTACCGGAAAGTAGGATCTGCTGTTTATAGCGGGTCTTACTTTCATTTGTAGACTTTCTGCCACATATGTCTTCGCGTCTAATTTTTCCATCTAATTGTATTTACCAAAGCATCAAACTGGTATGGCAACACTTTTTCAGACAGTTTTTATAAGGTCTGTGCTTTAAACTCGACGGGACTTAAATAATCCAGCGACCTGTGAATTCGAAAATTATTAAACCAATTAACATAGTCTGCCAATTCCAGTCCTAACTGTGTCAGGCTGGTGAAAGTTATGGCTGAAAACAAATACCGATTTGAATATCTTAGAAGTTGACTCTGCTACTGTATTGTCATAGGGGTATCCTGTAAGTTAAGTGTACCCCATGTCAATCTTGCAACGATTTCAGTGTGGGGGTGTGCATTTTCGTCGGTGGAGTACAAAGTGCCCTCAATAATGAGGTCCCATCGCTTTCAATTCAAAAACATTTTTGCTTAAAGTAAAGCGCCAAAAATAACATCGATCCAGCAGAGGTAATCAACCATGGCGAACCTAATATAATCAGCAGTGGTATTGAGAAAGTCGGATAAAAATATACTGTCATAATTACTGGTGTAATAAGGGCGTTTGCTAAGAAAAACCATCGAGTCCACCTCTCTATTCCCTGATTCTCAAACACCACCGCTGCAAACAATGTTGCCAGCCCCATGCATATATACCCTAATGCATCCACATCCCAGAAAAGAGAATGTGGCGTCTGGTCAAGGACACGAATATCGTTCAATGCGCCTTGGAGAGTCATTGGGACTACAGTCGTCAACTGAACGACGTAATTCAAAGAAACATAGGAAGCATAGATTGCTGTAAAAATAAGGGCTGCATGTGTCCATATCCTCCTATCTTCATCTGTCGAATAATGAAGCGCAAGCATGGCAAGGATAAATGGAATAGGAATTAAAAGAGAAAATCCAAATATAAGCCTTACATCTAAAGGATATTTAGTATAGCCTAAAACTTGCAAGATCTGCACCACATCATACCCAATCATAGCAACAAAGGCAGTCATGGCTGAGTAAAAGCCCAGTTTCACTTTGCTCAAGTTCACTATATACTCCACCTCCATGATATATTTTACGGGCAAAGTGGTCGGTTACCACCTTGCGGTAATTTCCATCTGCCAGGGACAATGAGTGCAATTTTCAAAATCTATCCTTCCTTTGTCAAATTATTAATTACTAACCTATATTTGCAAAATGCACTTCGCCAGAATATTTTCCTCATCCCGGGAGATGCGGCCGTGTTTCTATCTTTTCCCTGGCGTCTTCCAGAGACATGAACCAACTGGTGGTGAGGCATTCATCCCGCAAGTTGCCATGAACGATTTAATTATGGGCATTGTCTATTGGTCTGCCTGGCCGGGAATATTCCACTGGATAATATCAAATAGGTAAACTACAGGTTCATTAAGTATCTGACGCTTGACCTAGGTTCGCAATCTCCTCAGTTGTTGGCATTAAAGTCCGGAAGCGTTTTTTATCTTTCCGGCATATCATCTGGATTGTCTGTCGAGAAGTCATTGCCCCGGTTGACACTCCTCCAGGCGGCTGCACCCACATACCAGAGAGCCAGAAGTTGTCCAGTCCTGGAACAGTTTTGGGGATCGAACGGAATCGAGGTGTTTTATCCGGCGAGATGACCCAAGTCATAAACGTACCCTTCCAGTTTCCGGTATAGCGAGCGTAGGTCATCGGGGTAGCGACATCGGTCATTTCAATGGCAGATTTGAAGCCAGGATACTTGCGCTCCAGTTCATCGGCAAATGCCGCGGCTATTCTCTCTTTCTCAATTCGATAGGCGTCCTTGTCAGTTGCCAAGTGTTCCCAGTATTGATAATCGTCCGTGCTGAAACCGGTTATGACCACAGACTTTCCCGGCGGAGCCAGGGTGGGGTCGAAACAATAATTCTTCACCACCGTCCACTCCGCTTTCCAGTCCTTCAAGAATTGGGCTTTATAACATTCACCCAAACATTCGGGTTGAGTAGAAAGGTCCATATTCACCCCAAATGAAACCTGAACCATGGACGGGACTACCTTGCAGCTTTGGAACAGCTCCTGATGAGTGGGATCCATGTGCTTGCCATCCAACATGTCATAAAGGGTTGTCCTTAAGTCTGCGGCCGATATTAGGTAATCTCCCCTGATCTCCCTGCCACCAACCAGCCGAATACCCACTGCCTGACCGTTTTCTTCCAGGATCTTTGCCACCCGGCATTTATAATTAATCTTTGCTCCCAGGCTTAAACACCGTCTTTCGATGGCTTTGGCAAACTCCAGTGACCCTCCTTGCGGGAATCCGCCATCCCCTGCATGTAGCATCGCTAAAGTTAGCACCAGGCCCAGGAGAGGGTGGTCTTTTTCCCATAGCAGCGTGGGTATAATTTCCTGGAGAAACGGGTCTTTAAAACGCTGGCTAAATTCGCCGATGGTAATCCCGTTGCAGAAATTAAGGTCTTTGTAAAACGGAATCATCTTAATAATTAATTTGGTGATATCAAAGAAGTTATAAAGTTCATATGGTTTTTCAATCGGCATCTCAAATTTGGAAAACTTGCGGATCATCCGGCATAAAAGCTCGATGGTGGCTGCATCTTGGGGTGATATTTCCTTCAGATGGGCTTCGAGCTTATCAGCATCACAGGAAACTACCAGGGTTCTGCCGTCGGAGCCGGTATAACGATAAAATTCGTTGTGATAGAGCATCCGACGCCCCTGTATGGCGCCGAGCTCCAACCACAGCTTATACTCATTGGAACTGGGGCTCGAACCCATCAGCCAATGGATGCAGCCATCAATAGTGTAACCTTTACGTTTCCAGGAGGTGCACAGCCCTCCAGGCTTATCGTGCATTTCATAAATCTCTGCCTCGTAGCCATTCATGCGGGCGTAGCATCCAGCAGACAACCCGGCCATCCCAGCGCCGATTATTATAATTTTTTTAGCCATTAGTTCTTCCCCCTATC
>CAZOZX010000158.1:0-4052 GCA_964584415.1 uncultured Syntrophomonas sp. | reverse complement strand
AGGTTTACCACCTGGACCGCCGCCCCCAGGATTATCTGCAATCCATGTTGTATTGCCGCGAAGCCGGTTTGAATATTGCTCCCCATATAGTAATCGGCCTTCATTACGGACAGGTCCTTGGGGAAAGAATTGCGCTGCAGATGATCAAACAAACCGATCCCGAAACCCTGGTTCTAGTTGTTCTTACCCCGGCGCAGGGTACCGCCATGGCGGTGGTGTCACCGCCCAGTATCAGCGAGGTGGGGGAGATTCTCGCCGAAGCCCGGGAATCATTGCCCGGGACCCCTATTACCCTGGGTTGTGCCCGGCCGCCGGGAAACTATAAACGGCTGCTGGAAATTGAGGCGGTGGTTTGCGGGGTCAACGGTATCGCCTACCCCGATGAAGCGACCGTGGTCCATGCTCAAAACATGGGTTTAGAGGTCGCATTCAGCGAGGTTTGCTGCAGTTTGATCGGGCGGCAGGTCAGAGCGGTCATGGATAGAGGATAGATTTACCTTGCAACCAGTCGAATTAGGGTGGATAATAGAACCACGCATCGGGGAGCCGAACCGTCGGCTGAGAAAGATTTAGGATCTGACCCGTAAACCTGATCTGGGTAATGCCAGCGTAGGAATTGCTTTATATCCAAACGCACGATGGCCTTTTACCTATGATGGGTAAAAGGTTTTTTTATTACCGGATAACCATAGAAAAGAGGTTTACCATGACTATATTTGACGATGAGAAAGCGGGTTCCTATGACTCCTGGTATGAGACCCCCGTGGGCAGGTTTGTTGATGCGGTGGAGACCCAGCTGGCCCTGTCCATGTTTACCCCGGAAGCGGGCATGAAAGTATTGGATGTCGGCTGTGGAACCGGCAATTTCAGCCTTAAACTGGCCCGGCAGGGAGTTCTGGTAACCGGGATAGACATATCTGAAGAGATGCTCGCCATAGCCA
This sequence comes from uncultured Syntrophomonas sp., assembly GCA_964584415.1. Classification (GTDB taxonomy): domain Bacteria; phylum Bacillota; class Syntrophomonadia; order Syntrophomonadales; family Syntrophomonadaceae; genus PHAA01. The sequence continues at coordinate 3,111 of CAZOZX010000158.1, read as the reverse complement.
GGAGTAAGGCCGCTCAAAATCCGGAGCTGAAGATGGAATTCAAATGGATGGATTTCAACCAGCTGGATTTCCCGGATGAATCCTTCGATGGCGTGATATCAATGACGGCGTTGGAATTCGCCCAGGACCTGGATCATGTTTACGCACAGATGTACCGGGTTTTGAAACCGGGCGGGCAACTTCTGATCGGGGTTATAACCAGTGAAGGAGACTGGGGCCGCTATTACCTGGAGAAAGCCAAGGCGGATCCGGAATCGGTATTCAACTATTTCCACCTGAAGAGCCGGGAAGAGATGGAGAACCTGGACCGGGAGAACCTGGCCGCCAGCGAAGAATGCCTTTTTGTTCCCCACGATGCGGCTGAATCCCAGATGAGCTGTTTCGGGGAGAAAAGGATGGCACTTACCGAAAAGGGCAGTTTTGTATGTGTATTATTCGTTAAGCCCGGCCGGTAAAGCTGAGCTTATCATAATCCGAGGTGTAAAATGCAGATTACCGCTATTATGACCCAGGTTAATGATATCGATAATATAGTGGTGCGTAATATACCGGTCAGTTCCACCATAGTCGAGTACGGGGATGGTCATCTGGCTATCATTGACACCGGGATGGCGGACAACCCCCAGCTGGTGCATGAATTGGCCGAGTGGGGTTACCGGCCGGAGGATTTTGAATTGGTGATAAATACCCATCTGCACTGTGACCATGCCGGGGGTAACCGACTTTTCAGCAATGCCCGTATTATCGCCAGCCGCCGGGGATTGGAATATGCCCGGGACTTGGACCGGAAACTGCGGGAATGTCAGGATCCATTTCTATTACTGGGGCAGTTGGGGAGGGAGCTGGATGACAGTGGAGCAGCCCTGGTCAGGGATATAAAAAGATTAGCGGAGAGCTTTCCGGTGGGGTCATTTGTCGGTGCACCAGGGCAATTGGAATTCATCGAGGATGATCCGGAGCTACCGCCTGGATTTGAGCTGATACCGGTCCCAGGCCATACTATCGCCGATTATGCAGTAGTGGTGACCGGCAGCCATGATAAAGTCCTGGTGGCAGGAGATGCCCTTTTTCACAGAGATTTGTGGAGAAGTGCCTATTTACCAGGAATTAATTATAACGAAAGTATGTTTAAAGAAAGCGCTGTCAGACTATCCAAATTCAACGGTCAGATAGTCCCAGGTCATGACCGGGCCTTCGACAACAGGACCGGCATCTACCTGCAGGATGAAAGCTTTGCTATTTAAAATGAAGGATGGGAGGTGAAGTATTTGGCAGAGGCTAATTTGAGTTTACAGATACTGCCGGTGGTCAGCGAAGAGGAAATCTACCCGGCAGTGGATAAGGTTATCGCCTTGATTGCCCAGTCAGGTCTGAAGTATGTGGTAGGTCCTATGGAAACAACCATTGAGGGAGACATAAAGACATTGCTGGAGCTGGTTGAAAAATCGCTGGAGTTGTGCAAGGAAGCCGGGATACCCCGGGTAGCGGCAGTGGTCAAGATCGACTATAAGCCGACAGGAGTGACTATGGATGAAAAGGTCGGGAAATATCGCCAATAAAATAATCCCGGGTACCGCCCTGTTGGTCATATTGGCCGTCTGGGAACTAATGGTCCGGTGGACCCACGTGCCGGTCTATATCCTGCCCGGTCCGGTGCAGATCGTTAAGACCCTGCTGGCCAGCTGGAGATTGCTTTTGAACCATACCGGCAGCACCCTGCTGGAAGCATTGCTGGGGTTTGCCCTGGCGGTGACGGTGGCTTTTATAGCAGCTTTTATCCTTAATCAGGTTTACTGGCTTAACCAGGCCCTGCTGCCATTGCTGGTGGTATCTCAAACCATACCTATTATTACCCTGGCCCCGCTTTTCCTGATATGGTTCGGCTGGGGCATGCTGCCCAAAGTACTGGTGGTGATCCTGGTATGTTTTTTCCCGATGGTCATCAACCTTTTAAACGGGTTTAACTCGGTTGATCCGGACCTGATCAATTTGTTCCGCTCCATGGGAGCCGGGCGGATGGCCATCTTTCGAATGGTCAAGCTGCCCTCGGCTCTGCCGGGATTTTTTGCCGGGATGAAGATATCGGCTTCCTATGCGATCATGGCGGCGGTGATCGGAGAATGGCTGGGGGCTCAGCAGGGACTGGGCTACTATATGACCATCGCCCAGAAATCCTTCCGGGTGGACCGGGTCCTAGCGGCGGTAATGATAATCGCAGTTTTAAGTCTTCTCTGGGTGAAGCTTATTGAGTGGATCGAGATCCACGCCATGCCCTGGACCACCCATGAACGGCAATGGGAACTGGATTAATAACATAGATTTGGTGCGCACTTTGTAACGGTCGATGAAAAGTAATGTAAACGAGGAAGGATGTTAAACAATGAGACGATTTATGGCCCTAACTCTAGCCATCTGCCTGATGGTTACGATTATGAGCGGTTGTGCCAAGAAGACCGCTGAAACGGTCAAAACTGAACCCCAGAAGGTCACCGTAATGCTGGATTGGTTCCCCAACACCAACCATACCGGGTTATACGTGGCTAAAGATCAAGGTTACTATGCCGAAGAAGGACTTGATGTAGATATTGTGCAGCCCTCCGAGGGCAGTAATCCCCAGCTTATAGCCACCGGCAAAGCTGATTTCGCGGTGAGCTACCAGGAAGAAATGACCGTAGCCCGGTCTGAAGGTATCCCGGTTGTCGCTCTGGCGGCTGTGATCCAGCACAATACCTCCGGGTTTGCTTCACCGGCGGCCAAGAACATAAAAACCCCCAAAGATTTTGAAGGCAAAACCTATGGCGGTTGGGGTTCACCCTCCGAAACCGCGGTTCTGAAAGCCTTAATGACTCAGTATAATGCCGACTTCAATAAGGTAAAAATGGTCAACATCGGTGATGCGGATTTCTTCGCCAGCATGGAGAAGGGTATCGATTTCTCCTGGATCTACCAGGCCTGGACCGGCATCGAAGCCCAGCTCAAGAATATGCCCTTGAATTTCATCAGCCTCAAGGATGAGAATAAGGTGTTTGATTATTACACCCCGGTTTTGATCACCAGTGAGAACAAGATTGCCCAGAATCCGGAGCTGGTTACGAAGTTCATGCGGGCTAC
>CAZOZX010000157.1:0-4100 GCA_964584415.1 uncultured Syntrophomonas sp. | reverse complement strand
ATCAGCACTTTTGCGCCCCAGCTGCGAACAGCGGAGATTAAATTTACTGGTACAGCATGAAGATGGGGATTTTGCCAGTATCAAAAAAGAGTTTATAAAAGGGGACAATTCTATACTGATGGGGGTTGAAACATTTTGGGAGGGAATTGACCTGAAGGGCGAGGTTTTACGCTGCCTGGTTATTGTCAAACTGCCCTTTCGATCACCTACTGATCCATATTGCAGCGCCTGGGATCACTATTTTCAATCTAAACATAAGAATAGCTTTGTCCATTTTATGCTGCCTGATGCCGCATTGCGGTTTAAGCAGGGGGTTGGGCGATTGATACGGAGTGAGACCGACAGGGGAGCGGTAGTGGTGCTGGATACCCGATTATTATCCCGAAATTACGGACAGGTATTCATTAAGAGTACACCTATAAAGAATATCGCAATGATACCCCGTCAGCTGTTAACCGATGAGTTGGCCCACTGGTGTTGAGCTGTCATAAATTGCGCTAAATAAACATATTCATAAAGGTAACACTTTTCATCCTATTGTCATAAAATGAAGCAAGATAGATAACAGAAATGGGCCAGCACATTTCCCCACAGTTGAGTATTTTAGTAAAGGGGTGAATCAAATGAAGGTCTACTATATTAAAATACCGGTTTTCCTAAGAAATTTTCTAATGAAAATATGGGGATAAAGGGCGGGGACGCCGGAATGCCCATTCTGTACTTTATTATCGCCGGAACTCTTATATCGTTGGGTTTGTTGTTATTGGCCATAGCTGGGTAAGGAACTGGCGGATTGTAATTGTCTACCAGTTCCCCTGCTGTTTTAAAAGGTGGTTACCCCTATTTACCTTCGCTTAAACCTACCCCCAGAACCCCCCCCAGTGCACCCGATACCAGGCAAGCCGTTAGGGTATAAATAAATCCCATAATATAGACATGGGTTGGACTTGCAATAAAAGTAGTTATCAACATTACAATAAAAAACATCAGACCCAGGGTCGCGCCTCTAACCAATCCCCGATTGCCATAGGCTTTGCTAACCACAGCTGCGCCAGTAAACACACTGATTACCATGACTGCTTTTCCAAGGGGATTAAGTATGGTTTCACGAATCCCGGAAAAGTAAACAACAAATGCGGCTAGGGTACAAAGTACTATGCCCATCGCCAGGGAAATCCCCAAACCTTTCAATTCTGCTGGCATTTTCACAATACAGCACCTCCTCCTTTAGAAAAATATGTAAGTGCCCGGCAAAATATTACCGTATGCCGTTTCACAGACATTGAATCTGTATATCAGAGAATATGCACTACTGCCACCACATAGATATGGAATATATTGCGTGGAGGTGGTCCAGGTGCTGGGTAATAGTCTGCAATGGAGCATAGCTGCAGGTTTGGGGACAGTTATGGGAGCAGTTTTGATATTCTTTAAAAAGCATTGGACCGCAAAAAGCCTGGCTTTTTTCCTGGGACTGGCTGCTGGTGTCATGACAGCAGTGGTGATATTCGATATGCTGCCGACCGCTTTGCTTTACAGCGGAGTGGTCAACGCCATAAGCGGGATAATATTAGGATTTATTATCATGTTAATCGGGGATTACTTTGTAGCTGCTAAGAAATCCGGAACTCATAGTCTGCTTGGATTAGGTTATCTAATCATGCTGGGGATTGCCATGCATGATCTTCCGGAAGGAATGGCTATAGCATTAGGTGACATAATGAAAAGCCAAACCGGATTTGTCATTGCATTAGGAATTGGAATACATAACATCCCAGAAGGGATGGCTATTGCAGTGCCGCTGGTGATGGCTGGTATGAAGAAAAAATTCATCTTTCTCCAACTGCTGGTTTTAAGCCTCATAACCCCGTTGGGCACAATTGTTGGAATATGTTTAATATATATTTTGCCCTCACTTATGCCCTTGCTTTTAGGATTAGCTTCAGGAATTATGGGATATTTGGTGGTTTTTCAGCTATGGCCACAGGCACGAAACCAACATAAGCTGGGATGCAAACAAGGAATTATTTTCGGTATCTTAATAATATTAATTGCTACCTTTATCTAATTCATCCTAGGTATAAATCGACTCGCATATTCGGAAAATAGAATAAAACGCGAGGAGATCATATCTGCATGCCTAATTTGTTCTACCTGTCAGTGGCTGCCCTTTCCGGTGCTGCAATGGCTCTTCAAGGGACGGTGAATACCGCTCTTGGAAAGATCGTGGGAACTTGGGAATCAACCTTGGTGGTTCATATAATTGGAGCCCTGGCTTCACTTCTCATAATTATTTTGTTAGGGGTTGGTTTAGGGAATTTGCACAAAATGAGTCAAGTGCCGTGGTACGGTTATCTGGGCGGGATTTTGAATGTAGTTATTATATATGCCGTGGTTCGGGCCATGTCCCAGGTTGGGGTTGGTAACGCCACTACTGCAATAGTTACAGCCCAATTGATAACGGCTCTTATAATAGACTGTACCGGGGTTTTTGGGATGAAACAATATTCTTTTCATTACCGGGATCTGCTGGGTGTGGCACTACTTGCAGTTGGCGCCCGTATTCTCTTTATAGATTAAGACTAAAATATTTATCCATTTCCTTCACTGTCAAAACGCCCCCCAATCTATTAAAATAGAGGCAGAATATAGACCGACCAGTCAGTTCTGGATTGATCTTCTTATATACTAAAGGCATCAATGGAGGGGAGGTAGGGGATGGACAACGCAAAACAACAGGTTTTCAACGAAATCATGCAGGGGATTCTTGATAATCCCTATATCGGCATAATAATGGTTGACACCGAAGGTAATGTCACTATCATAAACCAGACCTATCTTGAAATACTGGGAGCCACTGAAGAACAGGTGCTTAACAAACCCGTAACTGATGTTACGCCTCATTCTCGTCTGCCTGAAGTACTTGAAACCAAGGAAGTCCATTTAGCCGATCATTGGCGGGTCAATGAACATGATACAATTGTTTTCCGGATGCCTCTCTATAAAGACGGTGAATTGATTGGGGCGATGGGGCAAAGTCTTGTGCTGGATGCTGCCGGGGTCAGGATTCTCTCTAAAAAGCTCAGGGAAATTGAAGGAGAATTAGCCGTTTATAAGGATGTTCTTAGCAGTATCTATAGTTCAAAGTATACTTTCGCTGATATTGTAGGTTTAGATGAACAACTGCGCAATACAAAGACCCTGGCAATGCGAGCTGCCAATACCGGTTCAACCGTCTTGATTCAGGGTGAAAGCGGGACTGGCAAAGAATTGTTTGCTCAAGCCATACATTCTGCCAGCCCCCGTTCCGATCATCCTTTTGTTAGGGTCAATTGCGCAGCATTGCCTGACAACTTACTTGAATCGGAGTTATTCGGTTATGAAGAAGGCGCCTTTACCGGGGCTCGCAAAGGAGGCAAACCGGGTAAATTTGAATTAGCCAACCGTGGTACCATTTTCCTGGATGAGATCGGTGATATGCCGCTGGCTATGCAGGCTAAACTGTTGATTGTGCTGCAGGAACGGGAAATAGAAAGGGTAGGGGGGACTAAACCCATAGCAGTCGATGTACAGGTTATAGCTGCCACCAATCGTGATCTCAGAGATATGGTTAAGAAGGGATATTTCCGGGAAGACCTTTTTTACCGATTAAACGTAGTAACTCTAAACGTACCTTCCCTTCGTAACAGACGGTGCGATATACCTTTATTGGTCAAATACCTGGTGCCAAAATTGAATCGTCGTATGCATACTCAAGTAGATAAAATCTCCACAGAAACTATGCAGTTGCTCACCAGTTACGACTGGCCAGGAAATGTCAGAGAGTTGGAGAACTTGCTGGAGAGAGCAATAAACCTGGCGGACTTAAACCAGGAATCGTGTTTGACTCCAGAGCACTTTCCATTCCTGGCTGCTTTAGTGACCTCATCAGGTCAGATGGCAATTCAAGTTGATAACCTGAACGAAGCGATTGAACAATTAGAAAAGGCTACTATCCAGAGAGTGTTGGCCACTGCTGGGAATAATAAGGCCCGGGCAGCGCGAATATTGGGGATCAATAAATCAGTTCTATATCGTAAACTAGAAAAATACGGTTTATT
>CAZOZX010000156.1:0-4102 GCA_964584415.1 uncultured Syntrophomonas sp. | reverse complement strand
AAACAACTTATCGTTAACGCTAATCTTCTCGGTCATATAGTCTGTTCAGGGTATTCTGGAAACCAGGAAAAGATATGTCGATACATTCCGAGTCATGAACTATGGTTTGATTGCGGGAGATAAGCCCCATTAAAGCACACGCCATGGCAATGCGATGATCATGGTAGGATTCACAGGCAGCCCCTTCATAATTATTTCCGCCTTTTATGATGAGACCATCATCGGTTTCATTGATCAAGGCTCCGAACCGGCTTAGTTCTTTAGCAATAGCCTGCAAACGGTTACTTTCTTTAACCTTCAATTCGGAAGCATCTCTGATAACAGTAGTGCCTTCGGCAGCAGCTGCAGCCACTGCCAGGACCGGGATTTCATCAATCAACCTGGGAATAAGGCTGCCGCCGATTGAAACAGCTCTCAATTTGTCCGCTTCTATGGTTACATCACCCATAAGTTCACCAGAGCTTTGCACCCGGTTGGAAATAGATATCCGGGCCCCCATTTCTTCAAGAACATCAATGATTCCGGTACGGGTGGGGTTTAAACCGACGCGAGACACCGTGATCCTGGCACCGGGAACAATTGCCCCCGCGACCATGAAAAAGGCGGCCGACGAGATATCCCCTGGGATTACTACTGGTTGACCTGAAAGCGGCCCCGGCCTCACTATTGTAGTGAGGTTATCTTTTTGTATCGGTACTCCGAATGCCGCCAGCATTATTTCAGTATGATCTCGGGATAATGATGGCTCAGTAACCGAGGTTTCACCCTGGGCATACAGACCGGCCAATAAAACGGCGGATTTAATTTGGGCGCTGGCTACGGGGGTTTGGTAAGCGATTGCTTTAAGATTTCCTCCTCTTATAGCTAACGGGGCAAAACGACCATTACTGCGCCCCCAGACTTGTGCGCCCATTTGCCTTAGAGGATCAGCGATGCGGGCCATAGGCCGCCGGCGGATGGAGGCATCTCCAGTCAGGATCGACAAGAAATCCTGACCCGCAAGTATTCCTGAAATCAAGCGAATAGTTGTACCTGAATTTCCCACATCCAGATAATCTTCCGGTTCCACCAGTCCGTCTAAACCACGGCCTTCTACCTGTAAATGGGTGGAACTTATTTCATTTACCTTTATACCGAGTTGGCGAATACAGCGAACCGTGCTCCAGCAGTCCTGCCCGGGCAGGAAGTTTTGAATATCAGTTACTCCGTCTGCAATAGCCCCCAGCATAACAGAACGATGCGAAATGGATTTATCTCCAGGAACGCTTAAGGTACGAGTAATCGGGCTTGCAGGTCTAACAATCAAGTCCATATACATCCTCATTTCCAGCGATTGGCTGATTTAGTCGCGTTATTAGGTAATCATTATAAACGAAAACACCTGGAAAGCAAAAGCACTGACATTTGGTTTAATAAAACCAGGCTTTCAAGTATAATCGTTTTAAGAAAAAAGTCACAAGGCAGTAATTAAGATCGGACAGATATCGTAAAGGAGGATTAGTCGATTGAAGACAAGGGTACTGGTTGTTTTAGTGCTAGGATTATTTATTTTCACTCTCGGCGGCTGTAAAAGCGCCCCCTCAGACAAGAATGCGCAAACGGAAACAGTGAATTTTAAAGTGGCGGTCTTAAGAGGGCCCACTGCCATTGGCATAGTCAAGATGATGGAAGACCAACCCAACCTGGGGGACAAAGCCAAGGCTGAATATGTGATTGAACAATCTCCGGATACCTTAACCGCGAAACTTCTATCTGGTGAAATTGCTTTAGCCACTATACCTACCAATACAGCAGCTAAGCTTTACAATAAGGGAGTCAAATATCAATTGGCGGCCATGAATACCTGGGGTGTAATGTATGTAGTAACAAACGGGGATATTATCAAAAGTTGGGCAAATTTAAAAGGGAAACAGATTGACAACGCTGGGCAGGGAGCCGCTTCTGATTTGGTCTTCAAATACTTGCTGAGCAAAAATGGCCTAAATCCTGATAAAGACGTCACCATAAAATACATCCCGAGCCCAGCTGAACAGGCTCAGCTAATAATTGCTGGCAATAGCAAGATCTCGGTCCTGCCGGAGCCTTGGGTTTCAACCGTGTTAAGTAAAAATAAAGATCTAAAGGTAGCCCTGGATATGCAGCAGGAATGGACTCGCATAAATGGTGCCGATGTGCAATTTGCTCAGACTTGTCTGGTAGTAAACACTGATTTTGCTGCCCGAAATCCGGATATAATGATTAAATTCCTCGAGAATTATGCTGCTTCCATAGACTGGGTCAATAAGAATCCAGCTGCTGCCGGTGAACTTGTAAAAAAACAAGATATAGGAATACCTGCCGATGTAGCGGCTGCAGCTATTCCACGCTGTAATATTAGCTTCATGAGTGCTATGGATGCCAAACCAGCAGTGGAAAAATATCTGCAGGTACTTCTGGACTTTTCTCCTGATACGATAGGAGGCAAATTACCAGATGCAAAATTCTACTATCAAAAATAGTCTGCTGACCGCAGCTTCTATATTGGTTCTACTGCTGGTGTGGAAGCTGCTGGCTATATATTGGCACCAGGAATTAATAATGCCCTCTCCAGAAGCAACATTGGTCCAAATGTGGCAAGTAGTACAGTCTGATAATTTTTGGCCATCAGTATTATCGACTCTGGAAAGAGGCTTACTGGGATTTGTTATTTCTTGTGCATTGGGGGCTGCAGTCGGTTTTATAGCCGGCTTCAGTCCGCCCATTTATTGGCTGCTGCAGCCTTGGATGACAGTAATCCGGACCATCCCGGTCATGTCGGTTATCATTCTGGCCATTATATGGTTTCGAACTGATATTGTTCCTATATTTGTTACCTTTCTCATGATATTTCCCATCATATACAGCAATGTAATCTCCGGAATAAAAAATATTGATAAACAGCTGCTGGAGATGGCTCATATGTATAGGGTAAAGCCCCGGAGGATAATAACAGAGCTTTACTTTCCAGCTATATTACCGTATCTTCTGGCTGGAGCATCTAACGCCATGGGTATAACCTGGAAGGTGATAATCGCTGCCGAGATTCTCAGCCAACCGCATTATGCCATTGGTACCAACCTGATGGTTGCCAAAATAGACCTGGAAACAGCTCAGGTCTTTGCCTGGACAGCAGTAGCAATCGGCATTAGCTTCATTCTGGAATACGCCCTCAACTACTTTGAGAAAACATTAAAAACGTGGGGATAAGCTTATGGGATTCCACTTAAACAACATTGACATCAGTTTTGGAGATTTGCCGGTGCTGCGTGGTCTTAATATGGATGTAGATGAACACAGGCTCATATGCCTTCTGGGACCATCTGGTGCGGGCAAGACGACTCTGTTGAATTTGATATCCGGAACCGTAAAGCCAGATAACGGAGAAGTCCGGGGATTTGAAGGCAAGACCATTAGTTATTTGTTTCAGGAAACCAGGCTGTTGCGTTGGAAAACCGCCGAAGGTAATATTGACTTTGTGCTCAAGGATCATCTCGGCAAAGCGCAGCGTGCAGAAGTCATCAACCGCTATATTGAGATGGTAGGCCTTAAGGATTTCCGAGGGTATTATCCAGACCAACTCAGTGGTGGTATGAAGCAAAGGGTGGCTATAGCCCGGGCCTTTGCCTATCCCTCAGACATATTACTGATGGATGAGCCGTTCAAAGGTCTGGATCTGCAGTTGAAAAATTCACTCATGCAGGCTTTTATAAACGTTTGGATTAATGACAAGAGGAGTGTCTTTTTCGTCACCCACGACCTTGATGAAGCTCTGCTTTTGGGTGATGAGATATACGTATTTACCCCTAGCCCCGGCAAGGTTAAAGGAATTATCAGCAACCCAATACCCCACCTGGAACGGAGCCTAAATGCTGATAATATGCAATCTATTAAAACCAAACTATTTGAATTAGTTACCAAAATGTGAATGCCAGGTTACAGACAAGGCGTTTAAGTCCTATAAGTGTTCCACACCGCTTTCAACCTGTTTCATGTCAGCCTGATTTTTGGGCCGGATTGCCAAAAACATACTCGCGAAAACCAGCCCTGCTCCAATGCACTCCTTGACTGTAAGCGTTTCACCCAG
>CAZOZX010000155.1:0-4337 GCA_964584415.1 uncultured Syntrophomonas sp. | reverse complement strand
CAAAACCGCTAACTGTCCACATTAAATCCTGTCTACTTTTTGGGGTTCACTGCAAACCGTCCCCCTGCCTGGGCATCCTGAGGAGCCGAAGGCGACGAAGGATCTCGGCTAGATGCTTCGCTAACGCTCTGCATGACAGATTTAGGAGATGTCTTCAGTGGTCCCCGATCTAACTGAAATGCCCATTTGAGCGCAAGCACTCCATCATGTTACAGATAGAACGTCCCGCTTTAACATTATCCATCCATAGGTGCCGTTTGTCTCCGGAAAAATCCGTAACGATTGTTTAACTTGATAAACCAGGCGGCTGCCTGGCCCTGGATCAGGATGGCCAGGGAAACCATCATGGCTGCATCCGGCCCAAACGCGGTTGCGGCCAGGCCGATGGATATGCCCAGATTGCGCTGGACGGTGGAGAAAACCAGGGACAGGGCATCTTTTTCACCAAATAGCCTGCGCCCGATCAGGATCGCGATAAGATAGTTGGCGGCATAGAAGACCAGCTGCACTGCCAGGGCGGCAGCCAGAGCGCCGGGATGCGAGACCATCGCCCGCGCATTCATACTGATACTGATGATGATCACGGTAATCATTCCCCATGAGCTTACCGCCGGCAACAGCGGTTTAATCCGTTCTTGGAAGAAATCGCGGCTATATCTCTTCAGCAGGTAATGGTAGGTCAGCATCCCCAGGACCAGGGGGGTCAATATAACTATGCCCACGGTTTTAAAGGTGGCCAGAATATCGATGGGGATGTACTTGCCTACCAACAAATACAGGTACCAGGGTGCCAATACCGCTCCCAATAGTAAACCGATGGTGGTCATTTTGACCGAAGCGGGGACATTGCCACCGCCCAACATGGTAAAAGAAACCGTCATGTTGCTGGTCGGCAGCAGGGCGGCGATAGCCAGTCCGGCAAAGAGCTGGGGTGAGTCTAAAAGGAAACCGATGCCCAGCAGGTAAGCCAGTCCTGGGATCAGCGCGAAGTTGATCAGCATGGCCACCGCCAAGAGCTTCCCGTGCGAGCGGCCAAAGATCTCATTGGCTCTGAATCCAATCATCGAAGGGTATATGATGATGAAGGTGAGCGGCAAAATAAGGTGTTTCAAGGGCATGGTGTCCCAGCCCAGTCCGGCGCCGAAGCCCACCAGCAGAGCCAGGAAGATAGCCAGGGGGAGATTCCGGGCCGGCCAGAAGAACCAGCGCATCAAATTGGATTCAGGCGGTTTCATAGCATCCCATCCTCTGACCATTAGATCAAATAGTGATTCTCTATAGAGTTTACTATTTTTTCACCCGCCCAAGCAGGAAATCCGACATTTTTACCGAATATTTGCCCTATTACAATATTAAAGGCTCCGAGCCTGTATGCCTAACGATTTATTCCAGGGATGCAGGCCTATGGGTGGGTCCGGGAAACCGACCTGCCTCCCGGTGTGGAAAGGAGAAACCAAATCGCCAGTTCCTGGAGCCAATTGCCATGCGCAGTTGGCTTTTTCTTTACCTGTCGGTTGACGATTTAATAGCATTGCCCCAGCGCCCTTTGGTGCGGGGCTTTCTCCATGATGCGGATTACCTTGGCCGAGGTTCAGCGGCCCAGGCAATCCTCAAAGGTTTATGAAAGTGACGGCGCCGAGCTTTGCGGCCAAAGGGGCAAGTTCCTGATAGGGAGGGGGTGTCAGCACGGTTAAGTTAGAGCATGTCAGCAAGAGCTTTGGTGATTTGCAGGTTCTCGACGATTTTTCATATACCCTGGACCCGGGTGAATTCATCTGCATATGCGGGCCATCGGGTATAGGCAAAACTACTATCCTGCAGCTGATCGCCGGGCTGCAGACGCCGGACGCTGGCCGGGTGGAGTGCGCCAGCCGCAAGATCGGCTATGTTTTCCAGGAACCGCGCCTGGTTCCCTGGTGCAGCGTGGTGGAGAACATCGAGATGGGGCTTTTCCATAGTATGGCGGAGGCTAAAAACGAGCGCAGGCGCATCGCCGAAGAGATGGCTTACCGGGTAGGCCTGCAGGGCTTTGAGAACTATTATCCCGCCCAGCTTAGCGGCGGTATGAAGCAGAGAGTTTCGCTGGCCCGGGCATTTGCGGTGGAACCGGACATACTGCTGCTCGACGAGCCCTTCAGTTCCCTGAATGTGGAGCTTAGGGAGGCGATGTGCTGCTATATCCAAAAGTTGCTGGCTCTGAAACCATGCACATCGATCATGGTCACCCATACCCTGGAGGATGCGGTCAAACTGGCTGACCGGCTCATTTATCTGAAAAACCGCCCCTGCCGGATTGAGCTGGAATACCACTTCGATAAACCCCCGGCGGAGCGGGGAATGCAGTATACATACCAACAGATGCAGGCCATCAGTGAAGAACTCAAATTTGAATGAGAGTAGGAGGAACATCATGAAGAGAGAATTCAAAAAGACGGTAGCGCTGATCCTAGTCATGATCCTGGCCATGGGTCTGAGCGGATGCGCCAAGAAAACCGCCGACCAAACCACCCCCAAGCTGGCGGAGCTGAAGATCGCCGCTTCCCAGGGAGCGGGCAGCTACCCCCTGGCCACCATGGCCGAAAACAACGCTCTGGCCAGCGTGGCCGACAAGACTACCATCGAATCATGGGTAACCAGTGAACAGCTCTCCGCGATGGTAACATCCAACCAGGAGCAGTTTATATTGGCTCCTATACCCAATGCCATCATGCTGTACAACAAGGGGGCAGCGGTAAAACTGGCCAATGTAGCGGTATGGGGTATGCTCTACATTCTGAGCGCTGACGACAGCGTCAAGAGCCTGGCCGACCTCAAAGGCAAGCAGGTAGCAGTCACCGGGGGCAGCACCGGCTACCACGGCACCGTATTCCGGCATATCCTGATCAAAAACAACATCGACCCGGATAAGGACCTGACCATAGTGAACATGGATATGGCCGAGTCTTCCTCCAAACTGGCCACCGGGGAAATCAAACTGGCTCTCTCCAACGAACCCAATTCGAGTGTAGCTATCGCCAATGCCGCCAAAGGCAATGTTACTGTTAAACGGGCTATTGACCTGCAGGCGGAATGGGGCAAGGCCACTGGCAACAAATCGAGGATACCACAGGCGGGTCTGATCGTTGTAGGAGAAAATGCCAAGAATACCGCATTGGTTAACGAAGTACTGAAACAATTCAATGCCAGCGCCAAGTGGATCAGCGAAAATCCAGCCGCCGCCGGTCCCATAGTGGAGAAATATTTCCCCAAAATGAAGGCTAACGCAGTGCAGACTTCCTTGCCGTTTGCCAATCTGGAGCCGGTTAGCAGTCCCCAGTGCAAGGATGAAGTGAATGCCTTCCTGACTGAATACTTGAAGACCGCTCCTCCGGCCTCCGTAGGCGGAAAGATACCCGATGACAACTTCTATTATTCAGGAATTTAAGAGCCGGCGCTTTTATCTACTGGGTATACTGATTATATTGGCGGGGTGGCAGGTCCTGGCCTGGGCCTCCCACCCGCTGATAGTAGCATCTCCGGCCCGTACCTTCAAAGCGATTTTTACCATGCTGACCAGCGGGGAACTGACCAAAAGCCTGGTCATAACCCTGGAGAGGCAGCTGAGCGGCTTGATCTTGGGAGTTCTGGCGGGCACCTTTTTGGGGATATTCGGGGGCCTGAGAAAATCCCTGGATAGTATGTTCCTGCCGGGCATCAACGCCATCATGGCGGTGCCCAACGTAATTTTCGTGGTTATCGCCATGGTATGGTTTGGGCAGGGAACCACCCAGGTGGTGTTTGTCACCGCGCTGCTGGTCACCCCGATCATGTACCTTAATTCGGCCAAGGCCATCCAGTCCATCGACAGCAACCTTCTGCAGATGGTCAGGGTATACCAGGTCCCGGCCAACATCAGGATGCGCCGGATTTACCTGCCCGGTCTGCTCTATGGTTTCATGGCCGGGTTTTCCCTGAGCGTGGCTTCGTCACTGCGGATCACCATTATGGCCGAACTGCTGGGCGCCCAAAATGGGATCGGCAACGCCATCTTCGTCGCTCGAGGCTACCTGGAGACCGACAAACTGTTCGCCTGGGCCCTGATCCTGGTATTGCTGGTGATGATCATGGAAGCCATTGTGTTCAACCCCCTGCAGCGATTCATCAGCAAGTGGCAGGAGTAATATCGGGGAAATAGGCTGAGATCATTGGTGTAAAAGTAACAAAATAGGGAAAAGAGGTGGTACAAATAGACGTTGATATGAACATATCCCTGCAACCAATTGGGATGGTGAAATCAGGGGTTGCCAACCCGACCGACATGCCGATACTGGGAAAAACCGCGGTGATAGAGGTATTTC
>CAZOZX010000154.1:0-4409 GCA_964584415.1 uncultured Syntrophomonas sp. | reverse complement strand
GGCTGGGGTCAAACTAATTCCAACGTATTCGGTAGCCCCGCAGCAATTCCAATCTTCCAATTCCTGCAGTTCAAAACCGAGTATTTCAGCGGTTCTTTCCATTGACATCCCATATTCGATTCCGCTGCCATCGGCGGAACAGCCGGGATAATAAGCAAATTTCATTATTCCTCACCCCCAAAACGGGCGGCCCGTTCAAAGATTTTCTTCATTTCTTCCCGGCCCTTGATTTTCTCCGGGAAAGGGCTGGCTTTGCCCCGCTTCATCATGGGCAGACCCAGCTCCATGTCCTTGAACGGCTGACCGGTAGTCAGGTTATATTGCAGCAGTAATCCTGCTTCGTAGGCCCGGCCAAAATTCTTAACGTTTGACAAAAAGGCCTTATTAAATGCGGCTACTTTTTTATCTTTTTTACCCCTTTTGAGAGCTTCCCGCCTCATAGTGTCCATTAGAGAGGCTATATCCACTCCGCGCGGGCACCGGCTGGAACAAGTTTCACAGGAAGCACAAATCCATATACTGTTGCAATTCAAAGCTGCTTCGGTGAATCCCAACTGCAGCAAACGGATTACCTGGCGAGGAGGATAATCCATCGCAAATGCAGCCGGGCACCCTGCAGTACACTTGCCGCATTGGTAGCATAGATTAATACTTGTACCTGCTTCTTGTTCCAGTTTTTGAATTAAGGCTTTCTGGTTACTGGTGGTTGGAGACACAATAACTGAATTCTCCACAAGATCTCTCCTCCTTCAAACAAACCCTTCTATAATAAAAGGGTGACCTAAAGTCATCCCAATAAGGCTTAGAATGCAAGATATTTTAACATATTTCGAGTAATTTGATAAGAATTTATTATTGGTAAAATCAAATGTGAGTTAGTAGATCCCAATGAAGGGAATATATGCATATAAATTGACGCAAATTATATAGATATCTTGTGATGCATAAATTTTTTCCTATAAATTACAGAATAATATTTTTGCTGCTGTACAAAATATACTCAGAAGCAACAAACAGTTGTAGGGAGTCGCGACAAAAGTCTGAGTCTCCTAACGGGATAAATCTTAGACTGGATACCCCAAATTTCTTAACGGAATAGCAACTGGAGTTGCTTCTTAAAAGGTCCGCTGGGGAAATTTACTGCAGCCGATGTTTCGGCGGCAATTAAATTGAACCAGCGGATTTACTTTTGTGCCTCTTTTGAAAAAGTGATGGCGAGTAATAATAGAATGACAATACCGGGACTATAGCAAATAATAAATAATAATAAACAGGCCGATCATAGACCGTCCAGGCTGGCAGAAGCGATATGAGGGGCAGAACAGGCGTATCCCATAATTCCAGCATAAAGATAAAATAGTAACCGAATTGGGTAATAGCATCCAACGAGCATAATATCGATGCCGCCAATAGAAATCCCGGCAATTGCCAGATGACTGCAACCAGCCCTCGTCTGCTCCGGCTGCCAAGTATGACTTGGCTATATTTTCCTTCCTGCAACACTACATACAGATATACAAGCGCCAGGACAATATCCAATCCCGGGAAATACATGGCCAGGCTAACAGCTGCTATTGCGCTTATGTTAATAACATATCCCCTGATCAATAATCTACCTATTTTCAGATCCCCTTTTCATAAATCATTGTTACGTTACGGCTCTGGATTAAACTCTCTGGGGCTATCCAGAGATCACCGATTTCATCTAGATCAATACCCTGAACTTCATATGCACGCCAAATTATTTTACTGCAGTTCCACAGCCGGTCCCCGTTTTTATAAGCAAGGGGGTAAAACATTTTCTTTTCCTGATCCAAAGCATATTCCACCGCCTTAGCCTTGATATCAGGAGAAGCATTTACCTTCAGCAGGCAGAGGCGTGAATAATCGGCATATGTACTAAGGTCCTGCACGCTCAAACCGTAGTCAACATACCCTTCCATTATTTTATTGCCGCCGATATACAAACCGGCATGGGAAAACTTCCCATAAGCTGTGTTGGGCCAACCACCCAGGACAATATCTCCAGGTTCCAGCTGAGAAAAGGGAACATATCCTGGCGTAGGTTCTCCATATCCGGTACCAATCTCTCCTTTGGTTAGACTGGCTGCATAGGTGTAAATAACCGATCCGGAGGTGCGCGAAAGCAAATGGGAGTTATCAGCCAAAACCATTGCCAGTAGTAACAGAACCAGGAAAGGGAAAACCATTAACCTCTGTTTATCTGTTAAAATGCTGTTTTTCTTGTTTCGCTCTTTCATGGTCAATATACCTCGTTTACCCTTGATTCAAACCGGCTTACTGGTACCAACAAATGCTATGGCAATTTTGCAAGCCCCGGGTCTAAAATTAGTATAATTATAATAATAATGCCGAATTATTTTGATCAATCGCAACGCAGGAGGACAAGATACATGAGTAAAACCATCCACTTATTAATACTTGCTCTCATAGTGATTATACTTGGCTCCCTGTCCGGCTGCAAATCTGGTATCCCTGTACCTAATTCAATCAGCCCACCTCAAAATACCATAAATGAGCCGGTAAATCCTGCTTCTCCAACCCCGAGTCCAGAGCCGACCCCTGTCCCGGAGCCAGTCGAACCAGATCCGGCACCAGTGTCACCGGAAAATAAAACCCGTTCCTGGTGGTTTACCAGGAACCAGCAGCACCAGGTACCCACTATCAACCAGGAGGCTGTGCAGCTCTTATCTCAATACAATGGTTTTTATTGCCTGCCTAATACTCAGAAAAAGATTTATCTAACCTTTGATTGCGGCTATGAATTGGGTTATACTTCCACCATATTAGATATACTTGATCGAAAAAATGTTAAGGCCGCCTTTTTCATTACCGGTCAATTTATCGAAACCCGTCCGGACCTGGTGAAAAGAATGAACTCATCTGGTCATTTGGTATGTAGCCATACCTGGAGCCATCCGGATCTTAGCACGATATCCTATGATACTTTCATCCAAGAGCTAAGCCGGTTGGAACAGAAATATACTGAACTGACAGGAGTTCAGCTGCACCATTATTTGAGACCGCCTATGGGCAACTATTCAAACACTTCGCTGAAGTGGACCAAAGAGGCAGGATATAAAACCGTATTCTGGAGCATGGCTTTTGCGGATTGGGACCCCAATAACCAACCGGGAGCAGAATACGCTTATCAGCATGTGGTCAGCAATATTCATCCCGGCGCAGTAATTCTGCTTCACGCCGTATCGAAAAGTGATACCGAAGCCCTGGAAAGAATAATAACCGCTTTACAGGCTCAAGGTTATAATTTCAGCACCTTTGAATAATTAATGAAACCTATTGTATTTAAGGAGGGTATTGGGTGAGGGCCATCTTGCGGAAATTATATCGTCACCAGGAACTTACTGGTGAAGAGTATGATCGTCTGATGCAGTACGCCCAGGACTTGCGTCAAACATATCAACCAGCTTACGAACAGTTTTACGGGCGATTTGCAGCCATATTATATCAGGATTATCATGTATCCTTACCCTATTTCAATTGTGGACTGGACGATGTGTTAGATTATCTTCTTTCTAATCCCGGATTGGTCGGGGATCTGGGCAATAAGCCATACGATCCCGAAATGTTCCCCCCGCACCTGCGTGATTATCTTCAATCTATTGACCTGCAGGACACTATCTATAACCACGTATTACCTACCCTGGAACTCATAAAAAGCCGCGCTGACATCATCGATTTACCCCGCCCCCGTAATACCAGCCTTGTGTGTAAATTTGAAACCGGTAACCCTCTAAAAGAGGCCGGGCTCAAAGCACATTTTGACCGGGTCGGGAGTTATTCTTTTGTCAGTCGGATTCAAAGCGTTCGCTATCTGCGCGGGTCCAAAGCCAGCCGCGATAAGTTTGAAGTGATCTCCGCTGATTGTTTGGGAGGTATTTTTACCAATAAAGAGAAATCAATATATTACTATGTTTTCCTGACTGAAAATGACCTGAACAGGGCCAATAATGCCTGCCGGGTACTGAATGGAGCTCTTTATGGATCTCACCTCGAGGAAGCCAATACAGATGATAATTGAAGATTTCCAGACATCATCCAAATCAGGTGACCTGTTTGACTATTGGCAGCAAGAACTGCAGCTGCGCCAACGACTCCGTAAGGCAGGAGACTTTGTAAATGCGCAGATCTCAAACCAGGCTGATTATAACTTCATAAAAAGAAGCCTTTATTACGGGCCCGGGCATGATAACTTCCTTACCATTGTTGTACAGAATATGAACAAACAAGACATTCTTGACTGCGTGCTAACCTCGCCCCCCGAATTCATTATCGATTTTTTAAGCTACCTCAATGTTTATATAAAATACCAGAAGCCAGCTCCCGATAATTTAAACTTTTTGATTAGCGTATTTAAAGAAGACTAC
>CAZOZX010000153.1:0-4471 GCA_964584415.1 uncultured Syntrophomonas sp. | reverse complement strand
AGGTTAATAGGTGCGCGACCAAGCCAGACAATTTGAAGAAGGTATGCTTAATGCTCAGATCTGATACGCAACTAAAAAAGGCTTCAATCTTGAGTGATTTTTATAATCCTCCCGAACAAGCCAGTCATATCGAAAATCGATTTCATTACATTTTGGAGATTCTCCAATATGATACATTTTCCGTACGTGAATTCCTCGATTTTGCTCTCAGTCAAGCCATAAAACTAACCGAGAGCAAAATGGGTTACATACTTCATTACAACGAACAGAACCAGGAGTTCATAGTAAATACCTGGTCTCAAGAAGCCATGCGGTTATGTTCTATTGACTATAAACCCAGTGTCTTTCATTTAGATGAGACCGGCATCTGGGGTGATGCGGTAAGGTATAGAAAACCCATAATAATTAATAATTATCATAAACCTAATCCCTCGAAAAAAGGAATTCCAGAGGGGCATGCCCCGGTGGATCGTTTTATGGAGATACCAGTATTTCGAGGTAAACAAATAGTGGCCGTAGTCGCAGTTGCCAACAAGAAGGCAGAATACAGTCAGACTGATGTTATTGAATTAAGTTTACTTATGAATTCCATATGGAAATCAGTAGATATTAAGGCGATGGAAGAGGCCCTAATCGATAACGAACATAAATACCGCACCGTTTTTGAAAACTCTGGAACAGCAACCGCTATCATTGAAGCAAACATGATTATTTCGCTGGCTAATAAAAATTTCTGTAAACTATTTGGTTATGCAAAACATCAAATAGAAAACCAGCGATGTTTTTTTGATTTCGTTGCCAAAAAAGACATTCCCAAAATATATAAATATTACCCCACATCATTCGAAACGCTCGCGTCAGTTCCTTCAAATATTGAATTCCAGGGTATAGGCGAAAATGGCCGTATTATGAATTTGTTGGTTTCTTTCGCCGCGATTCCATCGAGTGGCAAAGTGGTGGCATCGATAGTAGACATTAGTGATAGAAGGCGAATGGAACTCGAACTGCATAATACCAACACCATATTAGAACAAATCTACGCGGCTATTCCCTCGATAATTATCAGTATGCTACCAAACGGAGAAATAACCAACTGGAATCCCGGAGCTGAAAAGGTTTTGGGAATAAAGACCGTAAACGCGTTAGGCAGAAAATGCTTGACTTACCTATAGAATGGGAAGGGGATAAGATTGCCGAAGGTCTATCGGACTGCCAGCGCCATAACCACCTTATTGAAATCTATGACCTACATTTAAAAAATGTTAATAACAGGTCCTTAATCATGAATATTAGTATCATCCCCATAGAAGATAACAAGTCCCCCATCAAGGGGTTGATTTTGCTGGGAACCGATATAACCGCCAAGAAACAGATGGAGGCCGAAATTGCTCGTCTTGATCGCCTCAACATGATTGGAGAAATGGCTGCCAGTATTGGTCATGAGATAAGAAATCCCATGACCTCGGTACGTGGTTTTCTGCAAATGTTTACGGAAAAATATCGTGAAGATGAAGAGTTTCTAAATCTGATGATTGAGGAGCTTGATGGCGCCAACGCCATAATCACAGAATTCCTCTCACTCGCTAAGAATAAGGTAGTTGAATTAGTTCCAACTAGTCTTAATTCTGTATTAAAGAATATCCTGCCGCTTTTGAAAGCCTCAGCAACTATGCAGGATAAAATAGTTAAACTGGAAACAGAAAAACTACCCAGATTACTGCTGGATGAAAAAGAAATCCGGCAAATCGTTCTCAATCTGGTCAATAATGCACTCGAAGTAACGCAGGCGGGTGGAACTGTAACCATTAAAACACTTAAAGGTGCGGGAAATGTAGTGTTATCGATACGGGATGAGGGACCGGGCATATCCCCTGAAATACTTGAAAAAATGGGCACACCTTTCTTTACTACCAAGGATAATGGCACTGGGTTGGGTCTAGCCGTTTGCTATAGTATTGCGGACAGGCATAAGGCCAAGATCAAGGTAGAGACCGGCCATCACGGGACAGAGTTCAAAGTTGTATTTCCCCAAATTGCCTAATCAAACCTGGTAATCGAATGATAGAACGAACGAGTTTATTTGTTCAGCGGGCAGCTGTTGTAGCATCTGAAACAAAAATACTGGAATCCTATCATTTGTGCCTGGTACATACCCATAAATTCTTCAGTATTGAACATCTTCCTCTGCTCTTCGGGAGATTTCCTAGCAAAATCGCGCCAAAAAGTGATAGCCTTGCCAATCCCATATGGCTGGGAAAACTTCAAGCACTTCATTTGATCGGTCTGGCCCTCTTCGTCAAGAGCACCGCCCGGGCACATCTCCACACATATATCGCATTGGGTGCATATTTCTTCGGTGCAGGGAGGATCGGATAGTAAATTCAGGTCTGACATCACACAGGTAAACAAAACCCGGGATCCGTATTGGGGATGGAGAACCAGGTTATTGCGCCCAAAGGCACCTAAGCCCGCCGCTACCGCAGCATGTCGTAACGAAACATCGCTGATCAGGCCCATTTTACCGACACCCATATCCAATGGATATGAAAGAGGAACCGCCATCGCCCGGGCTCCTAATTGGTTTTCAAGGAAATTGGCCAGCTTGAAATTAACGGAACGCCCGAACTCCATGATATCAATCCGTCCCGACATGGCAATTTGCGGACTAAGGCTTTCGATGTGAGATCCTTCCCGTAAGACACACACTACTAAAGATTTGACTTCAGGGAAAAGGCTTTTGAGATCTGGTGTACGGGGGCTCTTATAGTCGTCAACGCTGGCAAAACCGACATCATTAACACCCAGATTTAGCGCAAATTCACGAATCCTGTTTTTCATAAAGGCCACCCCTCCCTATCTTTTCGTTACCGACTACTTGCAGATTAACTGGGCCCGGACCAAAAATCAATCATTAAATTTTGTGAATCCATGGCTGCCAACGACCAAATAAATGTGAGCTGACGTCTTGGAGGTTTGTGAAAAAATGGATTAGTTTTGATTAGCTTGTTTCAAATATTTTCAACCCCTATAATCAAAAATAAGAAAGCAGCCAAGCTATAATCAAGGCAAATAGTATGATCCTCTAAAATATAAGGGGGAATAAAAATGGCGGAACATGATTTTGATCTGGTATTTTTGGGTGGGGGACCCGCTGGTTACCAGGGAGCTATCCGGGCGGCCCAGCTGGGACAGAAGGTTGCGGTGATCGAAGACACAAATCTAGGCGGAGTATGCCTTAACCGAGGCTGCATTCCTACCAAGGCCATCCGGGCTTCAGCTCAGATATTGAACCAGGCACTCCAGGCAAAAGATTATGGAATCGTGATACCGGAAGCACTGCCTGACATGACCGCCATCAATAATAGAAAAAACAAAATAGTATCTCTACTCCGGGGCGAAATTGCAGAGCTATTCAAGGCTAACGGGATCAGGCTTTACCATGGGCGGGGAAGATTTATTTCACCACAGGAATTAAGAGTCAATGACTCCGGGCCAATTATTAAAAGTCAAAAAATCGTGATTACCACCGGTTCCCGGCCCAACATTCCCCCGGCTTTCAAAACCCCCATTCCAGGTGTAGTCACCAGTGATGAAATCCTGGAGCTGGAACAGCTTCCCAAGTCTCTGCTGGTAATCGGCGGAGGAATCGTCGGATTAGAAATAGCTTCCATAATGGCGGTATTAGGCAGCCAGGTGACCGTCATAGAGGAACGGGAACAGATACTGCCCGAAGAGGACCGCGAGACGGTAGCCTGCTTAGAGAGAATGCTGCAGCAGCAGAATATCAAACTAGTGACCTCCGCAAAGGTGGATAAAGCTGAAGCTAAGGCCGGGGTCACGGTCACTTTATCCAACGGGGATACGTTCAATACCGAACTGGTTTTACTGGCTGCCGGCCGCTTGCCCAACACCATGGACATAGGGCTGGAAAACACCGGATTGGATTACGCCGGTCGTTTTATCCCGGTCAATGATTACATGGAAACTGAAGTGAAAAATATCTTTGCCGCTGGTGATATCGTTGGCGGCTGGCTGTTAGCCCATGTAGCGTTTATGGAGGGGATAATTGCCGCCGAATACGCGTCCGGGCTGCCCAACAGCATGGACTACCGGGTTGTTCCCCGCTGCCTGTTTACATTCCCGGAATACGCATCGGTAGGTCTTTCTGAAGAGGAAGCCAGCCGCCATTATCCTGCCAAAGCTTTCTCCTACCCTCTAAGAACCCTGGGCATGGCCCAGGCCCTGGGAGAATCGGAGGGCATGGTCAAGCTGGTGATAAACACTATGACCGGCCAAATCCTGGGAGGACATGTTATCGGTGTCCACGCCAGTGAGCTGGTATCGGAAATAGCCCTCGCCATGCGCAATAAGGTAATGCCCTCAGGAATCATCAATACCATTCATATTCACCCTACCATGGCCGAGGCAGTCCTGGAAGTTGCCCAGGCCTCTTCAGGACGATCCATTCATA
>CAZOZX010000152.1:0-4493 GCA_964584415.1 uncultured Syntrophomonas sp. | reverse complement strand
ATTTGCACTAAATATCTGTTTCTACTACCTTTACCAGGGTTGTCGTGCTGGCACCGCCGTAAGATACAGTTATGACTGCGAATCCCTCCTTTTTCGCGGTTATTTTGCCTTTTTGGACGGTAACCACCGAGTTATCGGATGTTGCCCAGGTAGCATGATCAGTGATATTTAGATCGAACCAATTTGACTGGTCAAGTTTGGCAACAAGCTGTTGGCTCCTATCAACTGAAAGTTCAACGAAGGACGGGGAAAGTCTTATTTGGTATTTTTCAGCGAAATCATGTGTTCTCCTCAACAGCTCCCAGGTTCCATCCGCATATTTTTGCGAATAAACACCAATCAGGGTGTTATCAAATATATAAGGGAAGAAACAAGCTTCATCGTTAACCAGAAGATTGTAATTATCCAGTGGCATAAACCCCGTAACCGGATCGTCGGAAACGTAGGCCACAGTACTCCATTTTGGTACCCCATTAACGTAGGGACAGGTTTCAGCCGTAAGCCAATATTTATCATCCCTGCGGAATACGGATGGTGCTGCCAATATGTTATGACTGTCAGCCAAAACCAGTTTTGCCGGGCTTGCAGCCAGCTGAGTGATGTCTGTCGCATGCTTTTCTTCAAGGCGGTTTTCCGCACCTAACTGGTGAAAATAATATAGCCTGTACATGCTGTTTTTTTCATCATAGTAAATGAACGGATTCTGATTCTTTTCGTTGACTGCCGCCTGAACCACGGTTTCCTGTTCCGAAAAATTCACGCCGTCTTCTGAGGTTAAGCGCACAATGTATGTATCGCCACCGTAGTTCCTGGTGCCGAACATGTTGATAATACCATCCGTTACGACCACCGTACCCCAGCGTAGGTTCCCCACCACCGGAGTACTG
The DNA here is from genome assembly GCA_964584415.1 of uncultured Syntrophomonas sp. Classification (GTDB taxonomy): domain Bacteria; phylum Bacillota; class Syntrophomonadia; order Syntrophomonadales; family Syntrophomonadaceae; genus PHAA01. The sequence goes on along the minus strand of CAZOZX010000152.1, from coordinate 3,606 downwards.
CATTTTTCCCAGTTTATTAAGTCGTTGCTATATGCCAATCCCATATCATAATGACTTTTGGCATTGCTTTTTGCTGTATAATAACCCCAAAACCTGTACCCGTTTTTATTCAGTTCAAGAATAGAAAGAGTGTGCACCATGGAATGATCGAATGAACCGGCTGGACCTTTGCTGATTATTAGTTCTGCAGGACTTAATTTATAATATTTGGGGTTTCCTTCGTGGGATTCGGTCTGGGCCATAGCAAATCCCAGCAATAAAAAGGAGGTTCCCAATAACAGCAAAAATAATTTAACAGAGCTGTTAATCTTAGGCCATGACATGATAAATTTGCTCCTCATATGAAAAACTTCAAAAAAAGCGGAGGTCTACATCTATCTAGCTGGTTTTGTTGGTGGCTTTCTATCTACTAAATATATATTCATGCTAGACTGAATAACGAATTAAATAATATCCATCTATGTTTAAATGTAGGGTATTTCCAAAAAACCGAGGAACGGGTGATTGATTTGAATTATCCACGGGTAATGATAGCGGGAGTACACAGCAGTGCGGGCAAGACTACCATCTCATTGGGAATCATGAAGGCTTTGAGCCTCCAGGGAATGAAGGTGCAGCCATTCAAGGTGGGGCCGGACTACATCGACCCGGGCCTCCATTTTCATGCCACCGGCCGCAAATCACATAACCTGGATAGTTGGATGGGCAGTCGAGAGGTCGTAGAAACGGTTTTTGTCAAAAATGCCAGCCGGGCCGATATATCTGTTATTGAAGGAGTCATGGGATTCTATGACGGGGCCCGGGGAGAACGCAGCAAAGGCAGCAGTGCTGATGTTGCCAGGCTTCTGAAAGTTCCGGTTATTTTGGTTTTGGACGCGGGAGCGGCCGCCGAGAGCTGTATCGCTGTGGCCAAGGGTTTCATCGATTATTGGCCGGAAGCTCAAATTAAAGGAGTTATCCTCAACCGGGCCGGGGACTATCATCGCGTCTGGGTCTGCCCTCAATTGGAGGAGGAGTTGGGAGTCAAGGTGATAGGCTGTCTGCCCTATAACAGCCAGATAAGCATGCCAGAGCGGCACCTAGGCTTATTGCCAGCCGATGAGAATCTGGAATTGAATGAACGTATTGAGTACATGGCGGAGTATGTAGCTCAAAACCTGGACCTGGATGCGGTAAAGCTGATTGCGGATCATGCGGACGAGCTTGACTTGGAAAATCCGTCTGAAAGTGCTGAATTCAAGGTTCCTATCGGTGTGGCCCGTGACCGGGCGTTTAGCTTTTACTACCAGGACAGCCTGGATTATCTCGAGGAACTGGGGGCCGAACTGGTTTATTTCAGCCCTCTCGACCACCAATCACTGCCGCCGGTTGCAGGCCTCTATATCGGTGGTGGATTCCCGGAAATGTTTTTGGATGAACTGGCGGCCAATCAAAATATGATCGATAACGTTCGGGCTGCCTGTGATGATCAAATGCCGATCTTTGCCGAGTGTGGCGGCTTTATGTATTTATGCCGGGAGATCTTGGATTGGGAAGGCAAGAATTGGCATACCGCCGGGATCGTACCTGCCCGGATTAAGATGACCCGGAAACTGCAGGCCCTGGGTTATGTTGAGGCAACTGCCGTAGGAGACTCGATAATTGCCCGACAGGGGGATGTTTTCCGGGGGCACGAATTCCATTTTTCCGCCGAAGAGAATCTTGATCCTGACTGCTATGCTTTCCACATCGAAGGGGGTATACGATCAGCCCCTGGATATGATGGTTATAATAAGGATAATGTTTTTGCCTCCTATATACATCTGCACCTGCGCTCAAATAAAACCGCGGCAGTCAATTTCATTAATGCCTGCCGCAGGTATTATGAACAGCGTCTGAGGGCATCCGGTTCTTAGTGGATTATTTGGCGGCTACATCATAAGGGAGAGTTGAAAATGATCAGATTTGAAAGTGATTATACCGAGGGAGCCCATATTGAAATTTTGGAACAGATGCTGAAAACCAATTATGAGCAAACGCCGGGATATGGCCAGGACATACATTGTGACCAGGCTCGTGTCTATATTAAACAATGGTGTGCCAACGACAATTTGGATGTGCACTTTCTGGTGGGCGGAACCCAGGCGAATACAACCGTTATCGCTTCTATACTGCGTCCGCATCAAGGCGTTATTTCCGCCCAAACCGGACACATCAATGCCCACGAGACCGGCGCCATCGAGGCGGCCGGACATAAGGTCATTGTGGCGGAAAGTACTGACGGAAAAATCACTGCTGCCCAGATCCAGGCAATATATGCCGCTCATTGGGCGGATCCCGATCATGAGCACATTGTGCAGCCGGGTATGGTGTATATCTCTCACCCAACCGAGAATGGGACGGTTTACTCTAAAGAGGAATTAGAAGAAATTCACGCTGTATGTAAGGCATGTGGATTGCCTCTCTTCATGGATGGCGCCCGGTTGGGATACGGCCTGACGGCCGAGGGTAATGATTTGAGCCTCGCCGACATTGCCCAATTATGCGATGTTTTCTATATCGGCGGAACCAAGGTGGGAGCGCTTTTTGGCGAGGCGGTGGTCATAGCCAATCCCAACCTGAAAAAGGACTTTCGTTATCATATCAAACAGCGAGGCGGTATGCTGGCCAAAGGCAGGTTATTGGGCATACAGTTTGAAACTCTTTTTAAAGGTGGCTTATATTTCGAGATTGCCGAGCATGCGGTAAAACTGGCGATGCTAATACACAACGCCTTTGCGGATAAAGGCTATGCATTCCTGTATGATTCTCCGACCAACCAGCAGTTCCCGATACTACCCAGGGACGCTATAGAAAAGTTGTCAGCGAAGTACAGTTTCTCGATTTGGAAAAAGATAAATGATGAATATACGGCAGTACGATTCTGTACCAGCTGGGCGACTAAAGAGGAAAATGTAAAAATGCTGATTGAAGATATTAAAGCGTTATAATTTCGAGCCTTTAATCTTAAGGACACGAAATTGGAATAGTTAATAGAGAGATCCTCTGAACTATTTATTCAACTTTTCAAAAGAGTCCAGTTTATTGAATTTTTCCAGCCATTGTTCGGGATCTCCGTAATCGGCATAATCGCAGTACCAGCTGTTGCGCGGTTTCGGCTTGTGAGCAGCTTTTATGGGACACCAGTATCTTTCCGTGCGGCCGCCTATCTCGACTGCGTAAGCGAAAACTCCATTTACATACGTGCAGTAAATGCAGTTTAATTTTTGTATCCAGTTCAAATAATCGAGAAACTGCCGGTCGTAGACTATATATTCCCTTCGTTTAACAGGGGGAATGCGGTAAAGAGGCAGGGCGGTCCAGTTATAGACAGTGAGAAATAAATCCAATATTATAGTCGGGACTATCATGGCATAAATGAATGGTATAGAAAGAACATGACGTATATTTACCGGGATGGCGTATTTCCAGGCAGGTATCCGGAAAGTCCTGTTCCTGTCCCGGAATTTTTGCTGAAATTCAATTCGCTTCTGTTTAATCGAGAAACCATATTTATTAGCCAGTATTTCATACTCATGGTGCAAGGCAATTTCCAGCTCATCGATACGCTACTGAATCTGCTTGATT
>CAZOZX010000151.1:0-4524 GCA_964584415.1 uncultured Syntrophomonas sp. | reverse complement strand
ATATTTAAAGGCAATGTTCCGATTTTCGAAACATTGCCTTTTTTGACGGTCTGAGCACTTCTGCAGAAGTGCTTTTGTATGTCCGGAGATATTTGAATTCTAAGATATTTCATGTATACCCTAATCCTTGAGGCACAAAAAGAAAAACCATGTCGTGCCTCTTAAGATTCATCAATATACGTATCTGCTACTAGTCCAACCGCCTGGCCCGAGCTGCAAAACCACCGATTTGATCCATTTGTTTTATTACCTCGGCGCTTCTTTCACCATTGACGTTCACCGTAAACACCTTCCCATAGCCTTCAGCAAAAACATTATGTAAATCTACAAATAAACCAATAATAATGAGTTGTTTGTGTTCAACTAGATGTGCTATCTCTGACTTCTCCAACAGCATTTCTATCTGAGCATCAACATTAATTTCAGAAAGCAGTGCCTGATTTAAGGAGGCAGCGGCTAATTCAATTTTGATTCCAGCACAAGCTTGCTGCAATGAACTTTTGACTGTGTCCAGTTCTTTAACCAAGGCGGCAGGCTCGGCAGCATAATCGGAAGTGGCGGCTTTTATGGCTCCACATTCACTATGGCCGGCGATGAGCAGCAGAGGGGTATGGAGATGGAGGAGACCATATAATACCGAACCTTCACTATTGCGCACCTGATTGCCAATATTTTCAACACAAAATACCCGGTTAAATGTATCACCCAACATATTAGGTGATACTCTGGAATCACAACAGGTTAGAAGAGTGGCAAATGGATGCTGTTGATAATGGCCCTGGGCAAAAGCCGCTAAGGGAAAGTTCTTTTCAAAATCAGCCAGGCAGGGTTCTAATTCCTTAAAGATATTCACTAAATCAAATTGCACAGGTTCATGAGACAAATCGATTCCTCCCAATAAGTATTTTGGCACAACTTCCACCTGGGAATGCCTATCAACCTGATTGAACACTTCCGAAAAATACTGCACTCCCGGGTATTACAACCATATTTTAACATCAGTTAGCTTGGTTCACAACCTCATTGGTAAGCCCATAGGTTCGCGCTTTTAAAATTTGACTGCTGATATTGGAATTATAATGGTGAAATTTTTAATTAATTTCACCATTTTGACTAAACAGCTGGGATTTGCTAAAACAAAAAAACTTTTACCTGTCTTATGATGACAATATCTACCATCCCTATCCTGCTATAATTGTAAAGCGCATAAAACTGGGCAAGGAGGAGTACGGGGGTGGAGAAGACCGAAATTTATGCTTTTCAAAGAGTAGAAAAGTATCCGCGGAAGCAGAAAAAGTCCGGGGCGTATCCGAAAGTGAAAATGCCTGAATTGAAACTGGCACCACTATGGTCCAAAGCATATGAGAACTTACTATCGGTGTTCACGCCCGTAAATTTACTTATTGGCCTCGGCGCCGTAATAATGGCACGGGCTTTTATTCTAAGTGAATTACTTCCTTATATATATGCTCTTATCGGTGCCTTCGGATGGAAAAGTCGACAACGATGCGCAGTGGCTGCTTTGTTTGCTGTCATAGGCTTTGCCAGTGTCCTGAGTGGTGCTCCCTTTTGGGCAAATGTTATCACCGTGCTTGTTTTGACAGGAGTTATGAGCTATATTACCATTCCAGCCGAGAAAACCTGGTGGGGGTTACCCATCCTTATTATGGCTGTTATTTTCATTACTAAAAGCACGCTTATGGCAATTACCGGAATTAGTTTCTACCAGGAAATGATAATTACCTTTGAAGCACTGATAGCGGGAATCCTAACATTTGTGTTAATGGTTTGCAACGAGGTGTTGAGAAGCAGAAAGCCAATGACACTGTACAGTTTTGAAGAAATGGCTTCGCTGGTGATTCTTGGAGTTGGTGCCGTGATGGGCCTAAATAATGTTCATATTTGGGGCTTAGGCATCAGCAGTATTATCTGCCGCTTAGGAATTTTAATTGCTGCCTACTTGTGGGGCAGTGGTGCTGGTACTATGGTTGGAGTAATGTCAGGTATTATTCCTTCCATCGCTTCAAGTGTTTTTGCGCAAAGTCTTGGGATGTATGCACTTTCTGGACTATTGGCTGGTCTATTCAAAAATTTTGGGCGCCTGGGCGTTATTATTGGCTTTATGATGGGTAACCTGGCCATCTCGATGTTTATTGCTGAAAATCAGGTTGCATTGATAGGGATATGGGAAACCGGTATTGCCAGCCTTATCTTTTTTGTGCTTCCACCAACGATCAAAGAAAAGACGACCCGGCATTCATTGCATGATTTACGCGAACCAACTACCAGCACGGTAGATGAACGCTTGAAAACTAATGTCGGAAATAGAATCCATCATTTGGCTAGTGTTTTTGATGAACTGAGTTCTACTTTTACAGCAGCCGCTCAAGCGGACCCGCATCCCCGTCCCATTGCTTATTTGAACTATCTCTATGATGAGCTGGCCCATGGTTTTTGTGAAGGCTGCAGCCGATACCAAAAGTGTTGGGAGCATGATGGAATAAATACTTCCCAGCAGCTGCTTGAGATATTCACATTAGCCGAGGCAGGAGGGCAGGTTACTTATGAGCAATGTCCTTCTGCTTTCAAACAACGATGCTGCCATGGCCGCGAATTAATCAGTACGGTCAACTATCTATTTGACAATTTACGGGTGAACGAGTATTGGTCTGGGAAAATAGACGAATCCCGCGACTTGGTAGCCCGGCAGCTTAAAGGGGTGAGCCAGGTAGTAAAAAACCTAGCCCAAGAAATTGAAGTGGAAACCAAGGTTGATTATGAATTGCGAACGGCTTTGTTACAAGCTTGCAAGCGCCAGGGATTACACTTGAAAGACCTTACCCCGATTCGCAACCGCGGTGAACAAATTATATTGGAAGTGTCTGCGCCAGCTTGCGCTGACAATACCGGTTGTGAACATACGGTTGCTCCAGCGGTTTCGGCCCTAATGGGCGAGAGAATGGAGGTGTGCTCAAAAAAGTGTCCTCTTCTAAAGGGACAAGGCACCTGTGAGTTTACCTTAAGGAGAACATTCAACTACAGTGTGCAGAGTGCGGTAGCCCAGGTGGCTCGCCAGGAGGTTTCAGGCGATAGTTATGTGATTACCACCTTGAAGGAAGGCAAGGAACTGCTGGTTCTCAGCGATGGTATGGGGGTCGGGGAACCGGCTTTGGTACAGAGCCAGACTGCGGTAAGACTATTGGAGAACATGTTGAATAGCGGTTTTGATAAAGAGGTGGCCTTGGATACGATTAATTCGGTATTGTTATTACGTTCCACCACGGAGACCTTTACAACCCTCGATATGGTGCTTATAGACCTGTACTCAGCCGAGGTTGATTTTATTAAAACTGCTAGTGCACCTAGTTTTGTCAAGCGCGGGTATCGGGTCATGGTTATCAGCTCAAGTTCTTTACCTATGGGAATTCTGCAAGAGGTGGAAGTTGTAAGTGAAAAAAGATGTCTTCATAGTGGAGATATTATTTTGATGATCAGCGATGGGGTATTGGAGGCTTCTCTTAACTTGAGCGGGGAGGAATGGATAATGCAGCTCTTATCGGAACTCAATGAAACTGACCCTCAGGTCATCGCCCAGTTAGTTATCAGTGAGGCATTACGGTTAGCTAATGGCAAACCGCGTGATGATATGACCGCTATTTGCATTAGGTTAGATAGATGTTGACTTGATGCCAGGTAAAAATCAATGAAAAGAACTTTGCTTAAATCTTAATGATATGATCAGGTGCATAACGTAAGACCCCGAGCTTGGGCTCGGGGTTTACTATTGATGGTAACTTGGGTAGCATAAGAACATGACAACCATGAGGAGTACTATATGCTTAAGCAAGTCCAAAAATTTATTGAACATAATGATCTTATTCATTCGGGTGAGACAATCATTGTGGCAGTTTCGGGAGGGCCGGACTCGATGGCGTTGCTGCACCTGATGCGGGAACTTTCATCTCGGCTTAATTTTAATATTGTCGCAGCTCACTTAAATCATGGTCTTCGTCCCGAGGCTGCCAGCGAAGAATTGTTTGTAATAAATACATGTAAATTGATGGCAGTCGAATGCTATACCAAAACAGTTATGATCGAAGAATTAGCCCGGCAGAGAAAAGCCGGTCTGGAGGAGACCGGCCGTAACGCCCGGTACGACTTTTTTGAGCAGCTGCGCGGTCAGACCAATGCGCAGCGCATAGCCACAGCGCACCATCGCGATGATGTTGCGGAGAGCGTTTTGCTGCATTTACTAAGAGGAACAGGAGTCAAAGGCTTACGAGGAATTTTACCCATTAATGGGTATGTTATTCGGCCTTTGCTTCGAGTGGGGAAAGATGAGCTGCTGGAGTACTTGGCCGCTAACTCCCTGACCTACTGCCAGGATGAATCAAATAAAGATGAGTACTACCTGCGCAACCGCATCAGGCATGGCCTCATTCCTTACTTGCAGCAGGAATTCAACCCTCGTATTGTGGATAAACTAAACCAATTAGCAGTCATTGCCGGTGACGAGAATCAGGT
>CAZOZX010000150.1:0-4560 GCA_964584415.1 uncultured Syntrophomonas sp. | reverse complement strand
TATTTCTTTCCAGGATGAATCTTTAACTTTGAGCCAATCCGGCATATTGTAGGACAAAATTCACGAGGCTTTCGGTATCATGCGCTTGAAAAACCGGTGGTCCGGCCTCTAGGGGAAAATCACTCACCAGGGCTAGGGTCTGCGGCAGGAGCATGGGAACAGGATCTATCTCTTGGCGCAGCACCTCTATCTTAGGCAGGGCTTCCTTCTTGTAGCCTTCAATAATTATTATATCGGTGTCAGGCGGAACGGAAGCTATTATATGACTGATTTCGGGCTCTGATTCGTAACGGGAATATTGGACACCGAGGTAGGGGGAAATGGCAACAACAAAATCTGCACCCGCTTCCAAAATCAATTCGGAATCCTTGGTAAGTCCGAAGGTCAAAACATGGTGAGCATGTTTGATAAATGCTATCTTCAAATCCTTTTGTGATAAACCAGCTACTAATTTGGTCAGAACAGTTGTCTTGCCGGCATTGTGACGGCCTACAAAACTGATTATCGGTATCATCGTATACGACTCCTTTATTTTATGAAGTGCTAAGCCATTATATCAATTTGAGATGACTATTCTCTTAAAACCCACACGAAAGGGTTAGTCGTTGATTTCTTTCCTGGCTGTGATAGGGGACAAGGGTTTTAATCGTGAGCCTAAGACCAGGACAGATAGTGCAAGAATAACTATAACAACACCACTATAGTATCCGAGGTTTAAACCCTGGTCCAGCATCCAACCACCGAAAGAAGGGCCAATGGCCCGGCCCAGACTGTCATAACCCTGGAGGATACCCATAGCCGAGCCCTGCGAAGAGACCGTTCGTTTAGATACTGCCGCTGTTATTGAGGGGCGGGCCAGACCTACCCCGGCAGAGAAGATAGCCATAAATAAAATGGTGTCAAAAATATTGTTGGTAAAGGTAAAGAGAAATAAACTGCTGGCCAACAAAACTATACCGACGGCGGCAGTTCGCTCCTCTCCGAAGCGGTTAATCATTTTACCCACTAATAATCCCTGGATCAATACCGCAGAAATACCTGCGGTAGTAAAAGCCCAGCCGATATCGCGGGCGTTAAAAGCTAGTTTGGCTTCGACGAACAGGGCAAAGGTGCCATGATTAATTGACTCGCCAATGCTGACGCATAAGATTACCAGGAAAAACATGGCCAGTGGACTCCGCAATCCCTCCAGCAGAGATACTCGTTGAATTTGCTTCGATTCTGCTCGGTCTTCCGGGGCCAGCGACTCCGGCAGCAAAAACCAGATTGCGACTGCATTGATCACGCCCAAAAATCCTGCAAAAATGAACGGGAATCCCAATGAGATGGTTGAGAGCATGCCCCCTAATGCAGGACCGAAAATCATTCCCATACCCATAGCCGCACCAGTCATGCCCATAGCCGCACCACGTTTTTCCAGGCTGGTGGAATCGGCTATATAGGCCATTGCTGTAGGCATGGTGGCGCAGGATAGACTGCCTCCAATGGCCCGGACCAGGTACAGCATCCAGAGGTCAGTGGCATAAGCGAACAGTATGAAGGTTACCGCATATCCGATTATGCCAACCAGCAATACTGGCCTGCGGCCGATCCGGTCAGAGTATGCACCCCAGATTGGGGCGAAAATGAACTGGCAAACCGCATATACAGTTATAAGGAGCCCCAGTTTAAAGCCATTGGCCCCTAAAGACTCGGCATAGTAGGGCAAAACCGGCATAATGATACTGAAACCCACCCCCACCAGAAAAATGGAGGCAAACAATACTAACATGCTTTTGCGGCTGGTTGTTTCCACAAGCGGTTTCCTTTTCTTTGGCTGCAGGCGAGCCCGATATTTTGATCGAATCACATATATTGTAAGCTTTAGCGGTTGTTTCGGCTAGCCCATTTTGGTCCTGGATTGGCATTCTGGACTTTGGCATTATTACAAAAAAACGGCGCCTGATTCCTAAAGAGATCAAGCGCCGATCTGCGATAAACAATTTTTTATTATGACGTGAACTTATAAAGATTGCCATCCTGAGTTATACCTGGTCTTAATAGTATTTCTGGTTTGGGTAATTTTAGACCCAGCGTCTCCAGTAATACGTCCTCGATCAATTCAACCGGTCGAACCTGGAGCTGTTCCCGGACTTCATCGGGCAATTCCTTGAGATCCCGTATATTATCTTTGGGAATCAATACCTTCTTAATGCCTGCCCGGTGAGCGGCCAGCAGCTTTTCTTTAATTCCGCCTACCGGTAATACTGCTCCCCGTAAGGTTATTTCACCGGTCATAGCCAAGGTTGAATCGACTTTAATGCCGGTCACCAACGAAGCCAGCGCGGTAAATAAAGCTACCCCGGCTGACGGACCATCTTTGGGTACAGCTCCGGAGGGTACGTGAATGTGCAGATCCCTGTCTTTAAAGTTAAAGTTCAGGCTGCTCACCGCCAAACGGGACTTGATCAGACTCAAAGAGATCCGGGCTGATTCCTGCATCACATCACCCAGTTTGCCGGTTAGGATCAACTGCCCGTTACCCGGCATATCAGTGCATTCTATAAACAATATTTCGCCACCTACCGGGGTCCATGCCAGTCCGGTGGACACGCCCGGCGGATTATCCAGCTGAGCTACATCATGCCTGGTTATCTGGTTGCCCAGTATTTCTTCCAACATTTCCGGGCTTACAATGTATGGGGTAGTGGTTTTGCCGGAGACGATTTTTTCCGAAGCAACCCTGGCGATTGAAGCCAGCTGGCGCCTTAAACCCCTTACCCCAGCTTCCTGGGTGTAGTCTGAGATTACTTTTTTGATGGTCTCATCCTCAATCACCAACATGTCACTGGTTATACCATGCTCGTCCAGGACCAAGGGTACCAAATGATCCTTGGCTATATGATACTTTTCATTGACCGTATAACTGGATATGGGGATCACTTCCATCCGGTCCAGCAACGGTCCTGGAATAGAGTCAGTAGTATTGGCGGTAGCTATGAAGAATATCTCTGATAAATCAAACGGCACTTCCAGGTAATGGTCGGTAAAACTGTTGTTTTGCTCCGGATCCAATACCTCCAGTAAAGCACTGGCCGGATCACCATTATAGGCTGCCATCAGTTTATCTACTTCATCCAGGACAAACACAGGGTTTTTCTGCCCGGCTTTCCTGAGGTTTTGGATGATTCTCCCGGGCAGGGCGCCTACATAGGTGCGGCGATGACCGCGGATTTCCGCTTCGTCCTTTATTCCGCCCAGGCTTATCCGGATATACTTGCGGCCCAGTGCTTCAGCAATGCTTCTGCCCAAGCTGGTCTTTCCGGTCCCGGGAGGCCCTACCAGCAGGATTATGGAGCCTTTTTTATCCTTTTTCAGCTTCATAACTGCCAGGTGTTGAATAATGCGATCCTTAACCTTTTCCAAGCCAAAGTGTTGGTCATCCAGGATCTGACGTGATGCCTGCAAGTCGATCTCGCGATTTTCACCGGGCAGCCAGGGCAGTTCGACCAGGATGTCCAGGTAGTTGCGAATCACATTATAATCGGGACTATTAGGGCTTTGGCTCTCTAGTTTATCCAATTCCGCCAAGGCCACTTTAAGCACCTCTGGTGGCATACCTGCATTGTCGATCAACTGACGATAGTTCTTACCGCCTGTCGCCGAGCCTTCATTTAATTCTTCCTGAATATTCTTTAACTGCTCCCGTAAAACGGTCTCGCGATGAGCTTTGTTAGTCTTTTCGTTGAACTTCTCTGCCATCTCGATCTGCAGCTTAATGGATTCTTTCTGCTTCAGCAGGTGATCCATGAACTGCAAACATCTTTGTTTTAGTGACCTGGTCTCAATAAGAGCTTGCTTTTCAGCATTGGTGATGCGCAGGTATTGACCCACCTGCCCCATCAGTAGATTGAGATCCTGCTCTTCGTCAAATACCTTAATAAAGGCTTCGCTGCCTTTGAAATTGGCGCCGATCTCATGAATCAGACCTTTAATATAGTTCAGCATTTCCTGCTGGCTTTTCAAGTCGAGATCAATTATATCCGGAACGATTTCGTAATCAGCTCGGACCGTTCCGTTATCAATGGTCAGGTCTTTGACCTCAACTCTTTCTATGACCTTGATTTTCAAAAGATAGTGCTGTTCCTTTTTCTTTTTGCCCAGGATTCTAACCAGGGTACCAATCTCATAGAAATCATGTTCACTGAGGGCGGTTTGGTTAAAATTCTGTTTAAGCGACAAGACAATAGCCTTCTCCTCGTTATCCAGCAGCAAGTCTTTCAGGGAATCTCCTTTATAAGCCAGGGTATATTCCATGCCTGGCAGTAAAATAATATCAGATGCAGGGATAACATTTAGTTTTTGCTGTTCTTCGTTCTGGTACATATCGGTTCTTCCTTTCTGTACAGGTCGTTAATTAAGTGAACAATCGTTTATTATAAAGCCAAATTTAAAAGGGACTGGGTCCCTTTAAGCAACCAACCTATCTCAATAGTGCCGCTTGAATCATTTTGATCAGGTCATCCAGGATGGGGGGATTATCCTCGCGCCGGTTTCTAAATTGAACCGCAATGGTTTTTA
>CAZOZX010000149.1:0-4565 GCA_964584415.1 uncultured Syntrophomonas sp. | reverse complement strand
TATCTCGGTTCCTTTCAAACCGTTGGGGTAGCCTTTTCCATCCCATCTTTCATGGTGAGCCAGCACATAATCCGCCAACTGTAAAAATTCGGTCACTGAACTTAGGATTCGGCAACCGGTTTCAGAATGCCGCTTAATTTCAAACCATTCTGAAGCATTGAGCTTGCCGGGTTTATCCAGTATCCTTTCGTCAAGGGTTATTTTGCCGATATCATGCAATAATCCGCCAGTGCGGAGATCACCCAGGACTTCGGTTCCGATATCCATGGCCTGTCCGATAGCCTCGCACAATTCACTTACCCGCTGCGAATGCTGCTCTTCGCGATGACTCTTTTCGTAGAGGGTGCTCATTATTACTTTGATAGTTCGGCTCTCCATGCTGGAGCTCTGGGAGAGCTTTCGCCTATACATGTAATCTTCAGCTTTTTTGTAAATCGTACTTATATCTTCGCTAACTTCACTTTTGGTTGCCCAGCCGAACGCTACCGACAAGATGATTGAATTCACCTTTTCCGCGGCCAGGCTTTCATTCAACCGCTTTACCATTTTTTCGGCATCATCACAATTGGTCTGGGGCAATACGAAGATAAATTCATCTCCGCCGGTCCTGGCGATGATATCATGGCTGCGACATTCTTTTTTCATGATATGGGCGGCTGTTTTCAATAGCTCATCACCTACCGCGTGACCGAATGCATCATTAGCCAGTTTTAAGCCATTGACATCGGCCATGATTAACGAGATGGGCAGATTTCCGCTGGTATCCAGCCTCTTCAGCTCTTCTTCGAAAAACCGGCGATTGTATAATCCGGTCAAATGATCGTGATAACTTAAATACTCAATTTTTTCCTGCCGTTCCTTTTTGTCGGCAATATCCCTGAATACCAAAACCACTCCATTCATGGTACCGTCGTCACAGTTGATCGGAGCGGCAATGTCTTCAATGGGTCTTTTGGTCCCATCTTTGGATATTAAGATGGTATGGCTGGCATTTTCTATGGTCTGACCAACTTCTAATACCGCACGAAAAGGGCTGATACACTTTTCCTGGGTGAATTCATCCCGAATATCAAATACTTCTTCGAGGGATTTGCCGAAGGCTTCCTCATTGGTCCATCCGGTGAGTTTTTCGGCGATGGGATTAAACAGGCGGATTCTGCCCTGGTTATCGGTTGATATCACCCCGTCGCCAATTGACAGCAGGGTCATCCTCTGGATGGCAGCTGCCTCGTCCCGGGCCCGTTCCGTTGCTTTCCGCTCGCTGATATCGCGTACCGACTGAATGGCCCCGACAATGTTCCCATCCGGGTCAGCTAATTTGGAGGCCGCTCCCCACAGGTAAGCTCCCCGGCCATGATAAGATTCCGGCACATAAATTTCACCGAACAGGGTCTCGCCCTTCTGGTAAACAAAGTCATATTTACCGTTTATATCGCCATGTTGACTGTCGGCTGTAAGAGCCAGGTCGAGCAGTACCGGACGCCGTTCGCCGTAGAAAGGAATAGAGTATTCATAGTTGCCGCGGCCGATCATTTGCTGCTTGGATATACCCGTCATTTCTTCCATGGCTTTATTCCAAAAGACAACTTGCCCCTGGCGGTCGATCACCGCCGTTGCATCAGGCAATAACTCGATGACCTGTTCCATCTGCTGCTGGGCTGCCTTGATCAGCTCATCGGAACGTTTCCGTTCGGAAATGTCGCGGCACATACCTTCGATATAGATTAGCCTGCCTTCGTGGTCACGGACCGCCCTGACATTGAAAGATAACCAGGTTTTCGTGCCGTCCTGGCGATACATCTCTGCTTCGAAGCTATGCAGGTTATGTTCGGCCAGGTTTTGCAGGAGTTTGGTTCTATCTTCGGGGTTGACGTAGAGCTGCTGCTCAACGTCAACAACGCTGCTCATCATTTCCTCAGCCGAGTGGAAACCAAATATCTTGGCAAAGGCCGGGTTTACACTGATAAATCTCCCTTCAGGACTGATTTGATAGACCCCGTCCGAGATGTTTTCAAAAATGGAGCGGTATTTTTCTTCGCTTCTCCGGAGCGCTTCTTCCATGCGCTTTTCTTCCGTTATGTCCGTGATAATTACAGCAAATTGACCGATTTGGGGAGAATAAGCCGCTACCCGGTAGTGCTTTCCCAATTCCCGGGAGAAGTTCTCATACTGCAGCGATTCCCCGGTCATAGCCACCTGGCCGTATTTTTCGATCCAGTATGGTTCGGTTTCAGGCAGGACCTCAAGGACGGTTTTGCCCAGAATATGTTCGCGTTTGAGCCCGGTAAGCTTCTCGAAACTGGTGTTTACATCTACAAACCGGTAATCAACAACTTTTCCGGTTTCATCAGCAATCACTTCATGAACCGCCAGGCCTTGTGTCATCTGGGAATGCAGCAGCCGGTATTTTTCCTCACTGTGCCGCAGGGCCTCCTCGGACTGTTTGCGGCCGGTGTTGTCAATCCCGGAGCCTAATAACGCCGGCCTTCCCTCGTATTCAATCGCGGCCCCATTAAAGACTATCCATTTCGCGCTTCCATCCCTGCCTTTTATTTTGATTTCTTCATTTAGATATTGTTTCTGCCAAAATTTTTCCTGCAGATGTAATTCCAGATTTAAGAGCTTGTATTCGGGGTCAGAAATGTCCAGGCAGGATTCCATCCCGTACAGATCCTGAGCACTGTAGCCGGTAAATTTCTCAAACGCTGCATTTACGTAAACATACCGGCCTGTTTGAATTACGAAAATGGGGGTGATGATATGCTCCACGATCATTCTGAACTTATCGCTGGTTTCCTGCATATTTTCCCTACGCAGGGAAGGTCCCACATCATTACTGGGATAGCCCATACAGTTCCTCCTCATCCTAAAGGGAAATAATTACACCCATAAATACTGCGTCTGCTATTTCCTGCAAATAATCCTTACAATAAGACCAAAACCGACACCAATTTCCATACAATAACAGCATTATCGCCGAACGATGTTCCAAAAACAAGCCTCTTCGGTTATGTAATGAACCCGGGCAGTTTTACCGCTTCCCCAATAGTTTAACCTGCCCTCTTTTGAGAACTAAATAGAAGAAGCCCCGCTCGGGAGCGGGGCTTAGACCGTGGCTGGAAATGAGATTGGCAGGAAACTGTTTAGAATGGCTGCAGCAGGTTCTGTTTTATAAGATGAGTTTTTCATAGCATTGACTCACCAGTAGACCCATGCTAACATAAACTAACAAACGTTAGTTAGCTCAATAAGGAGTCGATGCAATAGATGATTTCCACTAAAGAAAAGCTTAAACAAGCAGCCCTTGAACTTTTTGCCCTGCGCGGTTATGAAGGCACCACTATGAATGATATTGCCGAGAGGGTGGGGATTAATAAAGCCTCTATTTACAACCATTACAAAAACAAAGAGGCTCTGTTTATAGCCGTGTATCAAGAGGCGGCCGGCGAATATGAAAGACTCAACGAGCGGGTGATTGAACATGCCCAAAGGATGGATATAGCGGAGAGAATCAGTTATATGTTCGAAGAAAGGATTTTGTATTACTACCGCAATCCTGAAGTGCAGGCCTTTTGGAACCAGATAACCCTGTTTACACCGGCCGCGCTGTCGCAGCCATATTGGGATGACATTTTGAAACGCGAAGAACGCATGCAAAAGTTCATGGAAGATACTTTTAACGAAGGCATGCAGCGGGGAATAATACGCCGGGATGACCCTGCCAAATTGACGAGCTCTTTCCGGGCTATGGAGGAAGGCTTATTAAACTGGATGATCGCTTATCCCAATTCAGAGGAAGGCTTGATTAGAGAGATATGGGTGGATTTATGGCTGGGATTTAAAGAAAGGAATGATAATAATGAAGATAGCCAAACAATTTAAGCTAATCGAATGTTCGGGCACCCCGTATGAAATCGGCCAGCAGTGGGGGGAAGGATGTAAAGAAAGCATTCTGCAGATAGAGGATAATATCAGTAATGTCATGACTCAATTTTACCAGGCTTCGAAAAAAGATGCCGTCGCTAATGCCATGAAGTTCTTTCCCATGGTTAAAGAGTTTGATCCCTACCTGGTCGAAATCATGCGGGGGCAGGCCGATGCGGTTGGGCTCAGCCTGGACGAAATCTTTACCCAGAAGTGCTTTAATGAGCTGACATTTCAATATAACTATATCTCTGGGTTGTGCACTTCATTTGCGGCCACCGGTCAGGCAACCCAGAACGGGCAAACCATTCTGGGGCAAAACATAGACTTCATTCCCGGTTCGCCGATTGATTTGTTAAAAGTTCATCATGCCGATGGCCCGGTACAATACATTTTAAGCTTTTCCAACTCCAGTGAGTTTATATTTTCGTCATACGGTTATGGTATGTGCGCCCTGGCAACCATAGGCTCGGATTATGCTTTCAATCTCCCGGTGGCCAGCTACCTTCCCAAAGCGATGCGGCAGAAGAACATCGATGACGCCATGGACGTGCTGAAACAGGCGGCCCGCGGCCTGGGCTACTACCACCTGGCCGATGCCAGCGGTAATATATGTGGGATTGAAAGCATTAGCAATGATT
>CAZOZX010000148.1:0-4577 GCA_964584415.1 uncultured Syntrophomonas sp. | reverse complement strand
TCTCCGACGCCTTTCTTTTGACCAGGCCGCTGCTTAAAAGTATCAGCTCCGACTCGCCCACCGTATTGCTTATCGATGAAATAGACAAAGTTGATTTCGAATTTGAGGCAATGCTGCTGGAACTACTCTCCGAGTTCCAGATTACCATTCCCGAGATCGGGACGGTAAGGGCCAAACACCATCCCTTTGTGTTTTTGACCTCCAATGCCACCCGGGAACTTTCCGAAGCGCTGAAAAGACGCTGTCTGTATCTGTACCTCGACTTCCCCTCCAAAGAGATGGAGCAGCAGATCCTGATGCTCAAAATACCCAACCTTCCTGAACAATTGGCCGAGAGAGTCGCCCTGGTGGTGCGGCGCTTACGGGGGCTGGAATTGAAAAAACCGCCCAGTATTGCCGAAAGTATTGACTGGGCCGCCGCGCTGCTGTGGTTGGGGAAAGAAGATCTGGATGTGGAGACTACCCTGCAAACTCTCACTACGGTGGTCAAATACCGCGAGGACCAGGAGAAGCTGGAACGGATAATTTACCGCGACCGCGACCTTAACTTCCGGCCTTGACCATACCCGGGCGAGGAGGGATATCATGGCGATTTTAACCTACCTGCAGGCTTTTTTTGCCGATCTGCGCGAGCAGGGCATCCCGGTAACCACCAGCCAGGTGAGGGATTGCTGCCAGGCCGTGCTGCTGATCGATTGGATGCAGCGCGATTACTTCTATTCAGCCCTGTTTGCCACCCTGGTGAAGGATTACAGTTACCAGGAGGCTTTTGACCGCGTTTTCAACCGCTTTTTCGAAGAATACCTGAGCCCGGAAAACCGGAAACATTTCAAAAGTGTAAATGAAGAGCAGGCGGATCGTCCCAAAGACGATACTGCGGTCAGCGATTTCGACCTGGGTACCGGTACACCCATGGGTAAGAGCGGTTCGTCGCAGGCGCCGGGCGGTAAGAAAAATCCGCTGGAGCAGGATTTCGGCCGGGTCAGTGCTGATGAGTTGACCGCCATCGAGGCCATGGTCCCCTTGCTGGCCCGCCGGCTGGCAGCCAAGTTCGTCAAAAAAAGAAAACGCAATGATCAGAACAAATTGGATTTCCGGCGTACCATCCGCAGCAGCTTATCAACCGGGGGAATTCCTTTAAACCTCTTTACAATTCGAAAATACCGGGAGAAACCGGTGATCTTGATTCTATGTGATGTATCCGGTTCGGTGATGAACTTCAGCTGCATTTCCCTGGCGTTGATTGCTTCGCTGGAGAGATTCTTTCAGCATATCGAATCCTACGCGTTTATCGATGAGGTGTCGGATATTACCGGGCTGCTTTTGTCCGGCAATCCGCTTAATTTTCGGGCCCATGTGCTGCGCAATGCCAGGGTAGTGGGAGTGAGCGGATATACCAATTATGGCCGCACCCTGGAGGAATTCCACCGGCGCTTTCGCCATCGCATCAACCGCAAGACCAGTGTTCTGATATTCGGAGATGCCCGTAACAATTGGCAGGAACATCGGAAATGGGTGCTGCAGGACATTAAAAGCCAGGCCCGCAAGGTATATTGGTTCAATCCCGAACCGATATCTTCATGGAATTCAGGGGACAGTATCATCAATGATTATGCGCCTTATTGCGATCGGGTCTTTGCCTGTCCGAATTTGCTGGAGCTGGAAAAATCGCTGGCTAAGATTTAATACATTAGGCTTCTAATTGGAACAGGTCGGTGCTCAGATATTTTTCTCCCCGGTCCGGGAACACCACCACCACAAAGCCTTCCTCCAGGTTTTTGATGCATTCCAGGGCTGCCACCATGGCTGCTCCGCTGCTCATGCCCACAAATATCCCCTCTTGCTTGACGATGGTGCGGGACATGGCAAACGCCGCCTCCGACTCGATCATTACCCTGATGTCGATCTGAGCTGGATCATAAATCTCCGGGACAATGGCCTCCTGCATATTTTTGAGTCCCTGGATATAATGGCCCAGAACCGGATGGGCTTCGACTATCTTGATGTCAGGATTCTTGGCTTTCAAGCCCATTCCTACGCCCATGATGGTTCCCGAGGTGCCCAGCGCCGAAACGAAGTGGGTGACCTTGCCCCCGGTATCTTCCCAGATCTCATGGGCAGTGGTCTCATAATGAGCGATCTTATTATATTCATTGGAGAACTGGTTGGGCATGAAGTATTTTTCGGGATAAGTGCTAACCAGTTCGCGGGCCTTGCGGATAGCCCCATCTGTTCCCTGGGAGGCATCGGTAAGGGTAGTCTTGCCCCCGAAAGCCTGGATCATTTTGCGGCGCTCAGCTGAAACCGCTTCACTCATAACTATTTCAACCTGGTATCCTTTAACGGCCCCGATCATGGCCAAGCCGATACCGGTGTTGCCGGAGGTAGGTTCGATAATGGTTTTGCCGGGGGTGAGAGCACCGCATTGTTCCGCCTGTTCAACCATTTTTATGGCGATACGGTCTTTGATGCTGCCGGTCGGGTTGAATCCTTCCAGCTTGGCGTAAAGGGGGATATGCGGCTTAGGATTCAGCTTATTGATCCTGACCAGGGGAGTGCGGCCGATGGTGTCGATAATATTGTCGTACATATGATTTTGCCTCCTGTTTACTACTAAAGATATATTATATATCATCCAGCCCAATTACAGGAAGATTAAGTATGTCGCGGAACGCTGGCTATCAGACGGCTTTGACGGCGGGGTGTAAGACAGAAACTCAAAATTGTAACACAGTGATTGACAAAACCTGCTCCAGTAGGTATATTATTTTCTATAATTGAAAATTCCAAAGGCATTGACGGAGAGAGTAGATTTCAAGGCGAACGTCGCAGAGAGCCGGGTAAGGTGCAAGCCGGCACAAGTAGTCTGAGATTCGAAAATCACTCCTGAGCTGCGGACCGAACGATGAATCCAGTAGGCTCCGACGGTTTTCCCCCGTCACCGGGAACGCATATGATAGTATGTTGTATTGATTAACGGGTGGTATAACGAATGTCTTAATGGCTTTCGTCCCTTTATTGGGACGAAAGCTTTTTTACTTTGCAGGACTTAGCAGTGATATATTCATACCGCTGCTGAAGAAAAGTACTGAATCATTAAAGTCACGGGAGGGAAGAGCAATGGCAAGCAATAATATGGTAGAAATCCGCTGGCATGGCCGGGGCGGACAGGGAGCCAAAATGGCCTGCCTGCTGCTGGCCGATGTGGCCGCATTACAAGGTAAATTCGTGCAGGGATTCCCGGAGTACGGACCTGAGCGTATGGGAGCCCCGATTACGGCTTATAATCGCATCAGCGAGCAACGATGTACGATCCATTCCAACATTTACTACCCGGACTATGTGGTGGTGGTAGACGAAACCTTGCTGGACAGCGTCGATGTTACCGGCGGACTGAAAGAGGGCGGGGCAGTCATCATCAACACCCCCAGTTCTCCCCAGGAGGTGCGCCCCCGGCTGCGGGGCTGGAGCGGAAAAGTCTGTACCATCGATGCCCGCCGCATTTCCGAGGAGTTCCTGGGCACCAACCACCCCAATACTCCTATGCTGGCGGCAGCGGTCAAGGTGAGCGGGGTTTTGGAGCCCGATGGTTTTTTGACCCAAATAGAAGAATCATTTCAACATAAATTCGCGGCCAAGCCCCAGTTGATCGAGGGCAACATGGCCACCCTGAAAAAATCGATGGAGGAGGTGCAGGTAGGATGATTCATGCCAAGGATATCAACGAACATACCCCCTGGCAGGATCTGACCCCCGGCGGCGAGATCTACGAACCAGGTACTGCGCGGGACTTCAATACTGGTACCTGGCGGACCGACACCCCCATTTTTCATGAGGAAGCCTGCAAACACTGTATGCTTTGCGTTCCTTTTTGCCCGGACAGTGCCATCCCAGTCAAGGACGGCAGACGCCTGGACTTTGATTATATGCACTGTAAGGGCTGCGGCATCTGCATGAACGTTTGCCCCTTCCCGGCAATCACAATGGTAGCAGGGGGTGAGCCTCGATGAGCGATCGCCTTTCCGGCAACGAAGCCGTGGCCTATGCCATGAAACAGATAAATCCTGATGTCATGGGAGCGTTTCCGATCACTCCTTCGACCGAGATCCCGGAATACTTCGCCCAATATGTAGCTGACGGCGAGGTAAATACCGAATACGTGACAGTGGAGTCGGAGCACAGTTCCATGTCGGTTTGTATTGCCGCCCAGGCAGCTGGGGCCAGATCCGTCTGTGCCACTTCATCCTGCGGGCTGGCCCTGATGTATGAGCTTTTATACGTGGCGGCTTCCGACCGTCTGCCGATCACCCTGGCATGCGTCAATCGTGCCCTTTCCGGGCCAATCAATATAAATGCCGACCACTCCGACTCGATGGGCGCCCGTGACAGCGGCTGGATCCAGATCTATGCCGAAAACAACCAGGAGGCCTACGATAATTTCATCATGGCCATGCCGATCGGGGAGACGCCCAGCGTACGCCTGCCGGTGATGACCTGTATGGACGGCTTCATCACCAGTCACGCGGTGGAGAATATCCAGCTCCTGGAGACCCAGGCGGTGCGCCAATTTATCGGAG
>CAZOZX010000147.1:1419-4646 GCA_964584415.1 uncultured Syntrophomonas sp. | reverse complement strand
AATTCCCGGATTCAATGTTGATGAGGCGGCCGCTGGAATCTACATAACAGGAATTGTGACCGGTTCCGCATATGGAACCGATGTCTGCCTGCCGGGATCTATAAGCCGCCGCCAGTAATGTCCCCACCGCGTCATTTATAATAGCCTTAACCGTTACGTTGGTAACTCTTCTCCGCCGCAAAGCATCTTTAAGCAGACCGTTTATATCCCGTCCAACTGCAGTTTTGGTCCTTATTTCCTTGGTCCACTCCAGTAAAATAGCCGAGTTGCTGTTGATCTGCCGGGTCGGGAAGGAGAAACTGTGTCCCAACTGATAATTCCTGCCATCATCTACAAAAAGCTCAATTTGACAGGCTATATAATCAAATAAAGCTTCGGCTTCGGCAGACTCGCTAGTCAGATCGACACCGGAATGGGGTTGTCTGAGGTTCACAACATGTTGTTTGACAATCCTGTAATCACGGTTACCCTTTAATTCAATTAATAATAACCGGAGGTTAGTCCCGCCAAAGTCCAATACCAAAACTTCGCCTTGTTCATCGCCGGAGGGTTTATTAAAAGTACTATCGATCAATTTCAGACCACAAGCTGATGAACCGCTGGCCAAGGCTTGTTTAAATTGCTCCGCAATCATTAGTGCCTTATCAAGAGATATAGATAAACTTTCAATTAACCAGGCAGCAGTCATGGTACCAAGCTCCATAAGTCATATTTAGGCTGCAAACAAGATTTAAGCCAATCCGTATATCAGTCCAACTCCGTTATCTGCAGCAGGTCCGTTATTCTGTTTAGATCATATTGGGCAATACCATAGTAAATCCCATCGCCGATAGCGGCGCAGTCCATATTGGCTGCTATTGCCGCTTGAAGCCCGGCTTCGCTGTCCTCTACTACCAGGCAGGCAGGTGGGTCGATACCCAGAAGCTTACTGGCCTTCAAGAATACTTCCGGATCCGGTTTGGGTTTATTGATAGCGTTACCATCCACAATCGCATCAAAATCTTGCTCCAACCCAATCCGGGCTAAAATGGTGCGGGCATTTTTACTGGAGGAACCAATAGCGGTCTTGATTCTTTTTTGCTTAAGATAAGCCAGAGTGGGTATGAATCCCTGGACTATACTAGTCGGTGATAGTTTTTGCAGGTAATGTACATACAAGTCATTCTTTTTATCGGCCCAGAACGATTTGTCGGCGGCGGTCATTGCACCATCGTATCCCTGCAGGATTATCTCCAGGCTTTCCATCCGCCCGACTCCCCGCAAGCGATTGTTGACCGTTTGGTTGAAATCTATACCCAGTTCATCGGCAATAGTCTTCCAAGCCAGATAATGATACTGGTCAGTGCTGCAAACTACCCCATCAAGGTCAAAAATCACTGCTCTATATTTCATCCTGCTGCCTCCTAGCTATTCGTCGTCAAGACCTTGGCCATCTATATCAATGACTGATTGTCAATTCATTTTCCAGCCAGTATTTGGTGCCGTTGACGAATAAATCTACAGCCGCTCCGGCTTCTCTTCTAAGAGTGGTTTTATCTTTTTCAACGACGACCGCCAGGCGAGTATTCTCATAACCTATCTTAAACCGGTAGGACTGCCATTTATCCGGCAAGACCGGCCGCAAATGGAGGCCGGATTCTTTCAGACGCAATCCTCCGAATCCGTGGACCACTGCCATGTACACCCCTCCCAAATTGGCCGCGTTAATTCCGTTGATGGTGGTTTTTATCCGGTCCTGCAAGTCTAACTGGGCGGCAAAGCCAAAGTAAGCCAAGGCCTTTTCAAACAATCCCAGCCTGGCTGCCATGATACTGAAGATGCTGTAGGAAAGAGATGAATCGTGGGTAGTAATTTTTTCGTAATACAAGTACGAGTTAAGCATGGTTTCCTCGTTCTGGGCATCCTCCAATAAAAAGTGGGCCAAAATGGTATCCGGTTGCTTGCAGATTTGATGACGATATAAATGCAGGGGATGATAATAAAGCATCAGGGGAAAATGCTCCTGGGGTATACTGGTCATGTCCCAGTATGGCTTGGCCAGGAACGAATCATCCTGGGGATTTATGCGCAGCTTTTCATCGTACGCTAAAAACATAGAGTCAGCCGCCTGTTGAAATCCAACAATTTCTCCAGCCGTCAGACCGATTTGGCCGATCGCCGGGCAGTTAGCATCCTTTAATAAAGCATAGATTTTTACCGCCCATTTTAGGTGAAACTGGGCCAGCACATTGGTATAGTAATTGTTGTTCACCAGGCAGGTGTATTCATCCGGACCGGTAACCGTATTGATATGAAACTGTCCTTCGTGAAAATTCCCCGCATCCATCCATATGCGAGCTGTTTCCCAGACTATCTCCGCTCCCTTTTCCAGCAGGAATTTAAGATCCTTGGTGGCCAGGTAATAAGAGATAATGGAATAGGCAATATCCCCGTTGATATGGTACTGGGCAGAACCGGCGGGAAAGTAACCCGAACATTCTTTGCCCATTATAGTTCTCCACGGATACAAGGCACCCTGGCTGTGACCCAGCAATCTAGCATTTTCCCTGGCCATGGGCAGGGTTTCGTAGCGATACTCGATAAGTGTTTTACTATAATCGGGATTGGTCATAGTGAAAAACGGCTGGATATAGATCTCGGTATCCCAGAAATAGTGGCCTTCATAACGCTCCCCGCTCAGGCCTTTGACCGGCACGTTACCAAACTGGTCTTTGCCGACGGATTGGAGCAATTGGAACAAACTGTAGCGGACTGCCATGTTCAGGGCATCATCACCTTCGATTTCCACCAGGCATTTTTCCCAGTAATCTGCCATGAATTCGGCCTGAGCACGATATAATTCTTCCAGGGGAACCGCCAGGGCTTTTTCCATCTCCGAGGCAGAGCGTTCCCGGCAGTTGCAGCAACGGACCGAATCGCAAAATACCGCATACTTAATGAATCTGACCGTTTCACCGACCTCCGCCGTGGTAGATAGATGGGAGATAATATTGTTGTTTTCCATAAAAACATGCCGCTGTTCTTCATTAGCCAATATATTTGTTACACTGGTACAGACCTTGAGGTCTGATCTGTTGGTAGCTGAAGTTATGTATGAGATATCATACATTAGCTCACATTCAACCGGGGTGAGATAGAATACCTGTTCACAGCGGCTGGGTTCCTTGGGGTCATAATGATTCAGAACCGTACCGTTATGACCGGATTGGAACATGATGTTAGCCGGC
>CAZOZX010000147.1:0-1409 GCA_964584415.1 uncultured Syntrophomonas sp. | reverse complement strand
TAACCTGGTAATCAATTGTAAACAAAGAAAGCTGGGTGAAGGAAGTCATCCGGGTAATGGTAATCTCAACCTCTTTTCCCAGCGGGGAAACCCATTTTACCTGCCGACCGGTCACACCTTTGACGGTATCTACCCAGCGGCTGCTTTCAACTACCGTTCCAGTAAACATGCTGAATTCTTCCTGGTCGATAAAGAGGCGTATGGTCTGGGTATCCATCACGTTCAACATTACCTGTTTTTCATCAATCAGACCATAGAGTCTTTCGGGTGGTTCCATATCGGTAAGATCATAAAAACCATTTATGTATTGTCCCCGCAAGGATTGGTAACCCTCCGGGTAACCTTCTTCAAAGGCTGAACGGATGCCGATATAACCATTAGCATTGTGAAAAAGAGTCTCGTGTAAGAGCAGATTGTAGTTGTCCAGCGTGGGGTTTTCTAACCTATAAATTCCTTTTTTACTTGCCATGGCTGTCCCTTCCCTTTACTTTTAATCGGTATATGTTTGGTGTCTGCTGCCAGCGCAAAAGTATTCAAGATTGAACGTATAGCCTGCCACGACCTGACGCAATATTTGGCGTTGGTTTCTCCCAATCCTACTTTTACAGAAAAGGCGTCAGCGGGCAGAGCCAAAAAGAGATTTTCATCAGTGAAATCATCCCCCACTCCCAAAATGAAGTCATAATATTGGTTGTGGATAAAAAATGAAGCCACGTAGCCTTTACTTACCCGGTTATCCTTGATTTCGAGTACCTTGTTGCCCTCCTGCAATCCAAGCGTAGTAGTTTCAGTTAAAAACATAAGTGCTTCCCTAATTTCTCCTAACCTGACCGCCACCATATCCGGCTCGCATTGCCGGTAGTGAAAAGCCAGTGAATACTCCTTCTCTTCGATTAAGGAACCAGGCATGCGGTTACTGAACATCTCCAGCACGTTTCTTACCGAAGGCTTCCAGTCATTATCAAGGGATACGGTCATATTCCATTTTTGACCCGGGTGACGCACCCAGAGACCATGGGCAGCCATAAAATGCAGGTTGAGATCTCCCAACCATTCGTCCAGGATATTTCTATCCCGGCCGGAAATAATCACTACGGTATTAAGCGGGTCAGCGGTGAGTTTTAATAATAACTGCTTCAGCTCCTCATCCGGCTTGGCCTGTTCCGGCATTGGTTTGAATCCTACCAGGGTTCCATCATAATCCAGTAGTAGTAAACGGTTATGAGCTTCATGGTAGGCCTTATCCAGAGTATGTTTATGGTTCTCAATATCCTGAGAAGCAGTCCTGGAGGTATGCGAAACCGCATTATCAAGGGCCTGTAATATATCTTCCGCCCAGTAATGGACATTGTAGTTTTTTAGCCTTTCGTGGATAATCTTGTTGACGGCTATTTTTTCCTCGCGGGGCA
>CAZOZX010000146.1:0-4669 GCA_964584415.1 uncultured Syntrophomonas sp. | reverse complement strand
TGTTTCAGCGTGCTGGTGGCCAGCTCCCATGCCTCAGCCGATCCCATAGATTTCTCGGGGCGGGTAGACAGTTCTACATGGTAAGGAAAGCCGAATAGGTTATAGAACCTATCTACCAAATCGATGACTCCTTTGATTTCATCAATCATCTGTTCCGGAAGCATAAAAATATGAGCATCATCTTGCGTAAACGCCCTTACCCGCATTAGGCCGTGCAATACGCCAGATTTTTCGTGGCGGTGGACCAATCCCATTTCCCCGGCTCGTAATGGCAGTTCCCTATAACTGTGCAGTGATTGACGATATAAAAGCATACTACCCGGACAGTTCATTGGTTTAACACAGTAATCTTCTTCATCGATTACGGTAAAATACATATTTTCCTTATAATTATCCCAATGACCTGATCTGTGCCATAATTCTTCGTTGAGAATAATCGGAGTGCGCACTTCGGAATACCCTGCCTTCTGGTGTTCCTCGCGCCAGAATTTCTCCAGTTCGTTGCGCAGTATCATTCCCTTGGGCATGAAAAACGGAAAGCCTGGACCTTCATCAAGCAGAACAAACAAGCCCAATTCCTTGCCTAGTTTACGGTGATCACGTTTTTTAGCTTCTTCCAGTTTATTCAGGTAGTCATCCAACATTCCCTGTTTGGGGAATGAAGTTGCATAGATTCGCTGCAGCATCTTCTTGTTTTCATCACCACGCCAATAAGCCCCGGCCAGACTCATAATCCGGACTGCTTTTACCTTACCGGTACTGGGCAGATGAGGACCCGCGCAAAGATCGACAAATTCGCCCTGTTGGTAGAGGCTAATAATCGCATCATCAGGTAAATCCCTGATTAATTCAACCTTGTAGTCTTCATTTCTCTCCGCAAAAAACTGAATGGCTTCATCTTTGGGCAGTTCCCGGCGTACAATCGGATAATCACTCTTGATAATAGATGCCATTTCTTTTTCAATCAGAGCAAAATCTTCAGGCGTGAAAGTATGGTCGGTATCAAAATCATAATAGAATCCCTTATCTATGGCTGGGCCAATAGCAAATTTGGTTTCCGGCCACAATCTTTTTACCGCTTGGGCCATAATATGGGATGATGAATGACGGTATACATTGCGCGCCTTTTCGTCTTCAAAGTCCAGAAACTGCACCTGTCCGTTAACAAATATCGGAGCGTTAAGGTCGGTTATTTTTTCGTTGAAAACCGCCACCATTGAATTTTTGGCCAATTTTGAGCTTATATCCTCGGCCACCTGAAAGAGACTGGTACCCTCCGGAAATTCCCGGTGACTGCCATCAGGAAAACTTATATTTATCATGAGTTGCACCTCCAATATAAATGCGGATAATAAGGATAAATAACTGAAATATTGCCTGTATTAGCGGACTTCTATCGCTATTCTTCCTAAAAAGAATAGCAGATTTGAATTATTACCGCAAATAAATCGGTCGATGGAAGTACACTGCCAAAATTGGTTGTTCCAAGCCTCATTTAGATACAGAAATCACCACAAAAAAACAGCTTTTCGCTGTTTTGCTGGCAGTTACTGTTCAATTTTCCTCATCGTTTAGATTATTTACACACCATTGTCATGGGGATAATTTTTCAGCAATACCGCCTTTTCATTGCCACTGAAATAGTCGGATTTCTTTGGATTCGAACAACGATCACATCCTTCACAGACAATTATCCTGGAATCAAATACTTTCTTAATCATTTGTACTGATTCTGTATCCTCCTGCTGATCGGTTTTGTGTAAAATAATACGCCGCGGAGCAACCGTAATCAATATGCTCACTAAAACATCATCCAGGCTAATATCACCCCGGGCCAGATCTTCCATATAATATTTGATCTGCTTTTCCTCGATACGAATCCCATTACCATCCCATAGAATGAAGCCATTGTCTTCTGCAGTCATAATATTTACTTCCAGCAGCATAGGAGGTTGGGTATCAACGAAATAGCGAAGCAGTTTCACGAATTCATTATATTCCTTTTCGTTGCGCAGTTCCTCGCAGGCTAAATCGACTGCAAACCTGATGTCCGTCAAGAAATCCTGCATACAGAAGTTTATGAAACCCTCCATAACCAGCTTCTGGTGACTAAACAGGTAATCGAAAATGCGGTGAGAAATCTTGTTTTTACGACCATAGTTCATTAGCAAATTCAGGCTTTCGTTGGTATGGCAATGTTTCAGGAATTTAGTTGTCTTATTCATGACAGTCAGCCTATCATCGGGCAAAATACTGCGCTTGGGCTTCACAATTTCCTTCCAGGTCAAACGGTCCTGCCAGTCGTTAATAATGTGATCGGCCAGGAATTCAGCCAACTGGTGCTTATATATATAGATATAGTCCTCCTCACGATAATAGGAAGAACTTACTTTGCCTTGCAACAGGATATCAAAAATAATACCATCGTTGCGACTGCAGTCCCTTGAATTAACAGTCAGTAAACATCCCCGTTGTCTTAACCAGGAAAATTTCTTGGAAAACTCTTCAATGAACAAATCCCTATCCGCGGCCGTTATAATCTGGAGTTCATAAACCATTACTCGGCCTCCTCGTCGATGCTTACATTATTATATGTGAGGCCATTTTCCATTATTCAGTTGCCGGCAATCCAAAATTTACACTATAATTCGGTAATATCGGCGATTGAGTAAAAAGACTATGTTTCGGCTCCATACAGCTAAAAGCCTTGGCAGGAAAACTGACGTCTGTTAACGAATATTAATTAGAATTCCTGGTATTATCTTCAAATGAACTGTGCTGTTGATATTGAGGTAAATCCAAGGAGGTCTGCCGATGATTTTCTTTTATCCCATTCTGGCACTCTTACTATTTCTGATATATCATCTCGTCCCTGAAGGTTATTCAGGATTTCTCAGTGTTTTCATACAATGGATCACAACCCAATGGATAGAGCCTTCATCTATCATATTAGTCATAGGTATAGGGGTCTGTATAATCGGTTTCTTGGATATTTATCACAACGGACATCGGGTGAGAACATCTTATTTAATGGTTGCCCTTACTTTAAATACGCTGGTTTTTATTCTCAACCTGTTCTTTCTCCTACAGCCCATAGTTATCCACTAGGTATAAGAAAAACTGGATTATGCTCGATATTCATTTGATTACCGCGGGCCTTTGTCCGGGTCTTCTGCTATATCTAACCAAATCAAGTATATTGTATTATCAATTTCGGATCAGGCTTGGTGCTCGGATTTTGATGTTCTCAGTTCGTATACTATAGTAAGGCAAAGAGTGTTTATTGTTCTGTTGTGAGAGGGGGTCTGGAATCCATGTCCCATAATAAAGAACTAATCCTTTTAATCGCATTGTTAATACTAGCCGGCAAGTTTATGGTTGATTTGACTGGCAATACCAGCAGCATAAAATGGCTGGCCCTAATTCTTATAGGTTACATAGGTGTTAGAAGATATGCAGCCAGCAATACTGCTCTCTTCTTAATATGTCTAGGTATGATTCTCGCATCTTTTGTGTTTATCGTTTATCCGTACCTACCCGTAAGCTAGGTTTCACAGGAGGACCGGAGTTTGAAGAACAGGGCGGTATCGCTGGCCATAATTATCTTGCTTGTTGCTATGGCTTGGATTTCCAGGGGTAATTGGGGCCCGGTGTTGGATCGATATACGGAAAATGGTCCTACATGGAAACAACCTGCCGTTAAAACGATACCGATAGGAAAGTCTGTAGAAAATGCTTATGATAACGGAGTCTCCCAAAAATTGAAATAAGAATAGATATATTAAGCAGCTAAAATGCCGGAGGATCTTCCTCCGGCGTTTTTTCATTTGATTGTATTTGGATGCTCCTATCCTAATTCTACACTATGATTTTCGCTGTAATGTGCCTGTTCTCATAGACTTGAGAATGGATAAAAAATAACGGACTTTACAATCCGTTATTTAAGCGTTTATGGTGGGTCGTACAAGATTCGAACTTGTGGCTTCTTCCGCGTCAAGCAGAAAAGGCCATTTTGCGGGCTTTTGAGTATGTTTGCAAACGTCAGCCAGACCTTGCTTTGTTAATTTTCGCCTTTGCTGTTGTAGGTCGTTTTTTGACCTGTTTTTATTGTCGTTGGTACTAAATTGGTACTAATTTTAATAAACTTATGGTTATAACTTGTACCCCCGTTAGTTATCAAATATAAGCAAACAACAACCTAAATTAACTCATTCTATTTTCGCCTATATGCTATCTAGGTTTAATCATAAGGCAGCCGCCAGCGGTTAAACTAGCGGCCAGATTGTAATAAATCACTGATATTTATAACGATTACGGGTAGGTAACACAAAGATTACGTAAAGTTTATATCAATCTCCAGAGGGTTAAGCCCTATTTTTGTTTTAAATCAATCAGCACTATTTGGCACGATCATAGATGCGGTGCCGGTGACGGGATTAGAGTCAAACTTTTCACCCACTCCGCTCACAGCACTCCCGCCTTTAGGTAAAGAAACGGTATCAGGATAATTGCCGCAATTATTGTCCTGTATCATTTGTTCACATTTTTCTAAAAGAATTTTAATTCGCGCTCTAATGCGCTGGTCCCGCAGTTCTGACCTATATTCTTCTTGGACGTTACGTTTGTCTTCCAAATATACTAAGAAGGTTTTGATCTTCCCCGGGGTTAT
>CAZOZX010000145.1:0-4686 GCA_964584415.1 uncultured Syntrophomonas sp. | reverse complement strand
AATCATCGGCAAGGACACTCACTTAAGTCCTTTTCTGGAGCTGAACGAAGTTTTATCAGACCACGACACGATTAAAATGGACGGCATGGATGTCATCAACAGCGGAGGATTTACTGCAACGATTGGGTCCGGCGAATCCTATGACTTGCTCCTGGTTGCCGACGATAAGCGTCCCCAGTACGCCAGATATATCCTCACAGGTCAGGATGGCTTTCCATCGCTCTGCTCACAATTGACCCAACTGCAGAATTTTGCCAATGCCCATCCGGATTTGGTCGACAGATCACCAATCTTTGATTTTCCCACGGAACCGGTCGAATGCCCGAATCCTGACACGGTCAACTATGTAGATATTTGTGCCGGTATAGAAGGGGAGGACAGATTTTTCCCGCAATTTTATCCAGCCCATAACCATGATGACTATAAGGTTACTAATGATGGAGCTTACCCCGGCGGTCAGCTTATCATAATTCAGACTGACGCTCCCTCACCAAACTGTAATAGCCACGTCCATAACAACGACCAAAAACAAGATTTGCAGGGTATTAACATGGCTATGAATGGCGGCAGGTTTATAATAAACACCCAATCCAAATGTTAATATAAATACTGATTATTGAGAATATAGGAGTCGAGTTGAGCCTATACCCAGCTCGACTCCTGACTTTTTATAAGGCTTATAGCTGTGTGGATGCAAATACGGCAGTGGCCTTGGGTGACGTTTTTACTCGGTTTCCCCGCTGCTATTTTTTGGCAAGGCAAGGGCAGGCCTGGGCTGGCAGCCAGTGGATTAATTTAACAAGAGGAAACCATTTGCGGACCGGTTAATCCTTATAAAAAAGGAGGTAACTGGTATATGAGAAAAACCATCGCATTGGCTGCCTTGCTGCTTTTGATTTTTATTCACATGCAAGACATCGGCAGCCCTAACCTGCAAATTCCGCCCAACAACGTCGCCGGCACTTTCACCACCACCAGCGTTAAACAGGTGCAAGTCACCGCTTCATCGGTCAATTTCCGCACCGGTGCCACTGCCAGCCACCGTATTATCACCACCTATCCCAAAGGGACCATACTGGACGTTATCGGTAAGATCGGTACCTGGTATGTAGTTAAAAACAGCAAGGACACGGTTGGCTGTGTATCAGGCAATCTGGTCAAAGCTTATACGCCCCCTACTTCTTCAGATAGTGGTTTTTCGGCCATGCAAAATGAAATGCTGGGCTACATAAATGCCGACCGCCAGGCCAATGGATTGGCTCCCCTAACCCTGACCAGGGAACTGTGCGACGGGGCCTACCTTAAATCCAAGGATATGGCGGTAAATAATTATTTCAGCCATACCTCACCTACCTACGGCAGCCCCTTTGACATGATGAAAAGTCTGGGGATCAGCTACTCGGCGGCAGGAGAAAACATCGCCATTAACACCAGCATCAAGGGCGCCCATGACGCCTTTATGAATTCATCCGGACACCGGGCTAATATACTCAACTCCGGTTATGGTAAACTGGGTTTGGGAATCTACCAGCAGGGTGGTTCACTGTATATCACGGAGTGGTTTACCAACTAACCTATAAGGAAGGATGAGCATGCCCTTTATCAACCTAAAGATGGCAGCCGGGCGGACGATTGAGCAGAAACGGGAGCTAGCCGCCGCTTTGACCAATGAAGTGGTCAGGATCCTGGATGTCAAGCCGGAATGGGTGACCGTGGTCATCGATGAATATCCCCGGGAAAACTGGGCTACCGCCGGGGAGCTGCATGCAGATAAATTTGGACCCGGCTGTGGTAAGCAGGGCACCTAAACCGGGTAATCGAGCCTCAAGCAAAAGCAGATTATAACGAGGTGACCGCCATATTTAAGGAAATGAGAAGAAAAGACCGTGCTGTCACAGATGATCAGACAGCGGAGATACTGGTTAAAGGACGGTATGGAGTCCTGTCCACTGCCGGTGCCAATGGCTATGCCTACGGGGTACCATTAAATTACGTGTATATGGAGGACAGCATATACTTTCATTGCGCTCCGGAGGGGCTCAAATTAGATAACATAAGGTTTAACGACCGAGTGTCTTTTTGCGTTGTCGGTAACACCATGCCATTAGTTGAGAAGTTCAGTATGCAATACGAGAGCGTGATAGTTTTCGGCCGGGCAGCTGAAGTCGAAGGCCCGGAAAAAGATCAGGCCTTGCTGGCTTTGGTCCAGAAGTATTCTAGCGGCTATATGGAAAAAGGGCGAGCCTATGTTCAAAGCGACAGCCCTAAAACCAAGGTTATAAAGATCCTTGCCGAACATATTACCGGTAAAGCGAGGAAGTAATAGACTGGGCCCGAAGAGACACCAGTCCATTTTCTAGTTCAACAAATCCTATGGTCCGGAAAAATGAAATCAATAACCCCGTCCCCTTGAACTTTGACTGCTCCGGTTTAAATAGACCGGAGCAGTTTTTTATCCCTAAATATTGGCCGTTACCGCCTCTGGACGGGTATAATGAAGGGGGAGGTGGTCAAGTGCTGAAATTCCAGAAAAACGGTTTGCTGCCCGCCGGCGATCATGAAATAAGTATAGCTGAGCTGGAGAAAAACATCAGGCGGGGCCCGGGTGATGGTCTTACCTGGGATACCAAGTGGCGCATGGAGCTGCTGCAAGAGTTCAAGCAGCGCTACCGGCAGCTGCAATCAGTAGGTATCACCGAAGTGTACATAGATGGTTCCTACGCCACCGACAAATTTCACCCCAATGATATGGATGTATATTTTGTGGTCCCCCGCCAACTATGGAGAAACGGTGCTGAGCAGGCCCTCAAAGACATAGACTCGGAATTCTGGCGTTTTGAAACAGTGTCCGACGAGACCGGCAAGCGCGGTTACCCCATGGCTTTTCGCCGCCACGTGGAGATTTTCCCGGTCTACCGGGAGCATACCCCGGATTATGCTGAATGCACCGAAATGATTGATCCCAAGATCAATTTCTTCAGGACCGACAAATGGTCCCACCGGCCCAAGGGTATTATAAAGATTAAGGAGGGAAGGGCATGATCAAGACCGAGCAGGAGTTCAAGCAAGCCAGACTGAAGTACCAGGAGGGTGTCCAGCAGCTGCAGAGACAGATCGACGGTATGAAGGTGCGCGACTATGACCAGGAAGAGATCAACTGCGTGACCGGCTGCACCACCCGGATGCTGGAGGAGAACCGGCTGGCGCTTGAGTTATATAAACGTTTGAAGGCCAGGGACCTGACCGCTCTGCAGGATCTGCCCTTGAACCGGCAGCTGATCGGCCTGCGCATTTTTCTGGGATTGTCCCAGTCCAAACTGGCTTCACTCCTTGAAGTATCACGCTCGGAGGTGGCCCGGGATGAAAGAAATGACTACCGCGACCTGACCCTGTCCCGATATGAGCAAATCCTGCGGGCAATGGGGGTCAGCCTGGTGCCGGCTTATGTTAAGGGAGACTGGCAGGATGCAAGGAAAGTTGCAGCCGAATTAGTCCATTTAGCCCAGGCCGATCCGGGCAAGCTTATAATCGGTTAAAAACCAAATCTAACGGGGGATGTTTATGAAAATTATTGTCCTCGGGGATATCCACGGCGAATTTGACCGGCTCAACTTCCTGATTGAAAAGGAACAACCGGATATCATACTCCAGGTAGGCGACTTCGGCTATTGGCCGCAGTTGGAGGACCAGGACCTGTCCGTGATAAATACCTGGCATACCCGGATCTATTTTTGCGAAGGCAACAACGACGACATAGGGGCGCTTAATGCTCTGGTGAAGTATTCCCGGCAGCCTGTAGCGGTAGCCCGGAACATTTTCTATATGCCCCGGGCTTCAGTACTCGATCTCGTGGATGGGCGGCGGGTGCTGTTCTGCGGCGGGGGTCAATCCATCGACTGTGAGCGGCGCTTCGAAGGCTGGGACTGGTTCCCGGAGGAGATTGTGTGTGAAAATGACCTGCTCAACCTGCCCGAGGGGAAGATAGATATCGTCCTCTCCCATACCTGCCCGGAGGAATTCCTGGTCGAAGAATTCAAGCGCACAAAGTTCCAGGAGGCTGATCCCTCCCGTAAGCTCCTTTCAGAGGTGCTGCATAAATACCAGCCCGCTTGCTGGTATTTCGGCCACTGGCATGTCTATGCCGAGGGTCGTCATGAAAGTACAGACTGGGTGGCCCTGGACTGGTACCGCCACTACAAAGATTGGTACCGGATTCTCCCCCCGGCCAAATAGCCGACTACTTCTCTGCCGCGGTTAATAGATCACCTATAATGCGGTAGTTGACATCGAAGTCCCCCCGCAGTATCTTCATGGCCACCTTTTCCTGGTTGATCTCCTCGGCGGTGCGTATACCCCGTCTCCTGATCATGGCCAGCGGAGGGCACCAGCCCTGCAGGGCGTGCTGGAGCAAAAATGCGCCCACCCCGGCTGTCAACAGCATCCACTGTTTGCCGGACTTCAATCCCAGCAGACTGCCAATTAGCACCAGTGAAGCAGCACTGGTTTCCAAAAACCTTTCCGTATCCCATTCCCGGTCCAGCCGGCTGATTTTGGAATTGATGGCTTGGGCAGAGGCACGCCGGTAATTATCCAGATCCCGGCGGGTTGCATCCCGGATCTCCTTATTGACGGCGGGCCTGGTGTTCATAGCCACCCGGCGGGTGGTAGGCGGCAAATCTCTTATTT
>CAZOZX010000144.1:0-4750 GCA_964584415.1 uncultured Syntrophomonas sp. | reverse complement strand
TTATCTTACTCTACGTGGCTGCGGGGCTTATGTTTAGGCCGGCAGTAGCCATAGGACTCAACACCATCGGGATATGGATAGGCTCCACCCTGCCTTTTATTCTAGGCCGCTATTACGGAACCAGTATGGTTGATAAGATGTATCTTCGTTATCCCAAGTTGCAGCAACTGGTATTTCTGCAAAACCAAAATGGTTCATTGTTTGCGTTTGCGGTTAGAATCATAGGATTCATTCCGGTAGAGTTGGCTTCTATGTTTATGGGTGCTCTTGGTACACCCTATCGCACCTATATCCTTGGTTCCATGCTGGGTCTATTTCCGACCATGGTTTTATACACCTTTTTGGGCTATACCATAAGCGATCCTACTTCACCAGCATTTATATTTGTCCTGGCCCTGACGATTCTCAGCACCCTGGTAACTGCGATTCTTTATCCTATATATCTCAAGAAACAGTATGATTCCCAACACACCAGCGTCAGTGCCTGATTGATGTCGGCATGCTTGGTAAAGATTAGTATCATTAAACTCAAAAACGATACTTTTAAATTGTGAGGGTAATACTATGTTATACAAAATATTGGTGGTTTTTTTTCGTTCCCTGTATAAACAAATGATTGAACTTGGCAGGAGAAGAGGCAGATGAACGAGCTCAGCCAGTCCAGCGAGCCGGCATCCCCCAAAAAAAGATTAAGTACACCGGGCACGGTCAAGATAGTTATGGTGACCCTGGCCCTTTTGGCTCAATTGGTGTTCCTTTTTTACCTGGTAGACTTCCTGCGCCATCAGGCCATCTACCTCTATTTCCTGCTGGAAATAGCCGGGGCTCTGACCATAACCCTTCTGGTGGCCCAGGACCGCAACTCTGCCTATACCATCGCATGGCTGATCGTGATGATGGCCCTGCCGGTATTCGGTTACATCCTATTTCTCTTGTGGGGGACCACCGGGCTGACCCACCGGCGAAGCCATATTATCCGTGAAAATATCGAATACGGGAATCAATATGTGCGCCAGGACCCACTGGTATATGATGAATACATGGAAGGACACCCGTCCCAGCACCGGATCTGTACCTATCTAAGCAACGAAAACTTCCCCGTCTACAACCATACCCGGGCCGAATATTATCCCCTGGGGGAGATGCAGTTCGCCCAGCTTATTACCGACCTGGAACAAGCCCAGCGCTTCATATTTATAGAATATTTCATTATTGCCGAAGGTTTTATCTGGGACCGCATCCATGATATTCTGAGGGCTAAAGCCAGCCAGGGAATAGAAGTACGGATCCTGATGGACGAGTTCGGCAGTATTACCAAAATCTCCAACCAGTTTGTCAAACAGCTGCGCAGTGAAGGCATCCAGGTATACATGTTCAATCCTCTCCACGCCAATATTTTCCGGATGTTCATTAATTATCGCAACCATCAGAAAATAACAGTTGTTGACGGCAATATCGGCTACACCGGCGGTACCAATATCGCCGACGAGTATGTGAACCTGGACCGTAAATTGGGCCACTGGAAAGACACCGCCATCAGGCTGGAGGGAGAAGCGGTCTGGGGACTAACGGTTACCTTCCTGCAGATGTGGGATTCAGAAACCGAGAAAAAATCCGATTATCTGCGCTACCGGCCCACTATCAAAGTTGCAGCTCCGGGGTTTTTCCAGCCGTTTGCGGATGGCCCGGTTAACAATCCCAATAATCCAGCCGAAGAAGTTTACCTGCAGATGATTGCTGAAGCGCATGAGTATGTATGGATAACCACCCCCTACCTGGTGATTGACAACTCCATGCAGGATATCCTATGCATGGCGGCCAAAGGGGGCATCGATGTCCGGATTGTAACTCCGAAGATATGGGACCACTGGTACGTGCATATGGTGACCCGCTCTAATTACGAAGTGCTGATGGAGGCCGGGGTACGGATATACGAATACACCCCTGGATTCATGCACGCCAAAAACCTAGTCAGCGATAATAGTGCGGTGATCGGCAGCATCAACATGGACTACCGCAGCTTCTTCCTCCTCTTTGAAAACGGGGTATTTATTCACCAGGCCCCGGTACTTGAGGAGATAAAAAAGGATATGCTGGATATATTTGCGGCCAGTGAAGAAATGAACCTGGAGGAATGGAGAAATCGGCCTCGGCGCACTAAATTCGCCCAGGATGTACTGCGGATTTTCGCCCCACTTTTCTGATGCAAAAATGCAGCAAAGCTGTTATAATCTTTGGGATGATTACTTTAATTGCTGACAAACTCAACTTAAACGTTAGCCATACGGCTAAACAGGAATATAGTCATTGCATCAGCGACGTGACCGACAATGAAGTCCTATTTGGGTTGGACCAGTTCACCCACCATTATAATGTCACAAGGTTGGAGCACTGCCTGCACGTATCCTACTTGAGCTACATGATTTGTAAGCGTCTGGGCCTGGATTACCAGTCAGCAGCCCGGGGAGGATTACTGCACGATTTCTATTTCTATGATTCCCACGTAACCAAACCGGATCGTGGAATTCACTGTTTTCGTCATCCCGGTATAGCTCTGGAGAATGCCGAGAAAATCTTCCCGCTTAATAAGGTAGAGAGAGATATCATTATCAAGCATATGTGGCCAGTAACTATAACCCCCCCGCGTTATAAGGAGTCGTATGTAGTCACTGCCATGGACAAATACTGTGCCAACCGGGAGTTGGCTTTATCCGGGGGTATATTAAGACCAGCATACAGATCAGCCTAATTGGAAGGGGTAATTTCCGGTCGTGACTGACCGGTTTTTTGTTTTCTGGAAGGATAATCGGTTTTCTATATAGAATATGATAAGTGAACTATAGATTACGATTCAGGGTAAATATTCGCGTTCCTGACTGGATTGCGCGGGTAATGGAATACGGACAGGCGGGTAAATTGGTTCATCCTTGTTTGCGCAGAAACACTTTAAGGTTTTGAACATGAACCTTGTAGATATATGATGGGAGAGATCATGTGTCAAATTTCGGAAGGGTTTCCGCTTCGGGATAAGCTCGAAGGAATCATTCCGTTTGGCCGCCTGTCCGTTTAGCCTTCCGATCCGGTACAGTCATAAGGATATTTCCCTGAATTTTTGTTTACTCTATTTACGAAAATAAATAGTATACAGACGGGGTTTAGCTGTATAATTATTCAAACTAATTGCAGCTCAATGAAGTCAATAACACTGATGCGGAGAGGCTCAATGCGCGACAGCAGCACCGATAAACGGGTTATGCACAGCAAGCGGCGGTTAAAGCAGTCCCTGCTGACCCTGATGCAAACCAAGAAGCTGGAGGATATTACTATTACTGAGCTGGTAGCCCATGCCAACCTGACGCGGGCCACCTTCTACAAGTATTATGATTCCACCGAACAGCTGTTAAGAGAAATAGAAGATGATGTAGTTGCCGACTTGGTGAGTTCCTATATCAGCTATCTGGAAAACCCGGCCAACACTTCGCGGATCTCCGCCTCGGTCATTCAGATATTCGAGCACGTTTATCAGCATACTGATTTTTATAAGGTTATATTCAATTGTGATCTGCCGTCAGCCTATCAGAATCGGATAGTCGATGAGCTCAAAAACCTGGCCTATGAAGAACTTAAATACCTGCCTACTTCACCGGTCATTAACCTGGAGCTGCGCGCCAACTATAAAGCTTACTCCTGGCTGGGTTTGATAATTGCCTGGGTTCGGGGAGGCTTCGAATTCACACCTGACTATGTAGCGGATCAATTTTCGGAAATAAAAAGGCATAACCAGCAGATGGCCAACGGTACCCCCATTCGGACTCAAATATAGGCATAGAAAAAGGATTTGCCGACCTTACGGCAAATCCCTTTCTAGTGTTCCCCCACACAAGAGCTCCAACGAACCTTTGTCAACGTCCTACCCTTCATCACCTTCCGCTTCGTTTCCGACCTCCGGCACCTCTTACTACCTTCGTCTTCCGGGATTTCACTTACTCCTGGTCTACATCGGTTCTACTTTACTTCCGTCACAGTTCATCTCACCCATTTCTGACCTACCATAAACTCTGACTTCCGTATCGCTTCCCTGGTATAAACTAGTTCTCGTTGATTTCCCCTGGATATAGTGAATTCCTTCACCGGTAACTCGCTTTGCTGGTGGTTGCCTGTTTCTGCTTCCGGCTCCGTCAGGTCCTCCGTTTTAGGAATTCCTTGGAGCTCAATTTCAGTATATGATTATCACCCAAGCCTGTCAATTATTGTGAAAGTTATCATTTTCTTAATACGGTTATATTGATTGCTTAGTTTTTCAGGCAGAATTCATACTGCTCAGACATCCTCACCCAACTAGCAGAAAACCGAAAGACCCTCCTTGACAGAGGGTCTTCCGGCGAACATGAATCTGGTGGTAAATATATATGATGGGAGTATCATATATCAAATATAAACACTTTCATTATTCAGTTGGGATGCCCTATTGGAGAGGCCTGTTCTTACCACACCTCTGGGAAAGCAGTCTGGGTGTATAGGTCTTCCATTTTGGCTTTGTGGCCTGATTCCATATTGGCCAGGCTCATGAAGACCGCTTTTTTATCCGCATCGGTGGCTGCATTGGCCAGACCGGTGTACATCTTCATGGCTTCTTCTT
The DNA here is from genome assembly GCA_964584415.1 of uncultured Syntrophomonas sp. Taxonomy (GTDB): domain Bacteria; phylum Bacillota; class Syntrophomonadia; order Syntrophomonadales; family Syntrophomonadaceae; genus PHAA01. The sequence goes on along the minus strand of CAZOZX010000144.1, from coordinate 111 downwards.
CTTTTTTCATAGCCAGGGCAATGGCATCAGCCGGCTTCATGTCCATGGACAGCTTGGGCATATCTACCGTAGTCGAGATCTTGTAATCGGTTGCAGCGGTAAAGGAAAAGT
>CAZOZX010000143.1:0-4897 GCA_964584415.1 uncultured Syntrophomonas sp. | reverse complement strand
AGGTAAATACCTGGTCACCATATTCCTGTTCGGCTACTTCATAACCCCATTGTTTAAAGGCACCTTCGGTAAACTTCATAATATTGCCTTTATGTACCAGGGTGACACTTTTACGGCCTTCTTGAAGAGCATAATCAATAGCAGCCCGGACCAGCCGCTTGGTCCCTTCTTCGGATACCGGTTTAATGCCTACTCCCGAACTTTCCGGGAAACGAATCTTGGTTACACCTAATTCCTGCTGTAAAAACTCGATCAGCTTATGGGCCTGATCCGATCCCATCGGATACTCAATTCCTGCGTATATATCCTCGGTATTCTCCCGGAAAATAACCATGTCTACGTCCTCTGGATGTTTTACTGGTGAAGGCACGCCTTCAAAATATTGCACTGGCCGCAAGCAGGTGTAGAGATCAAGGCTTTGCCGCAGAGCCACATTCAAGGACCGTATGCCACCACCGATAGGGGTAGTCAATGGGCCTTTGATGGCGATGATATATTCATTAATGGCATTTAATGTCTCCTGGGGAAGCCATTCCCCGGTTAGATTAAACGCTTTCTCACCAGCCAGGACTTCTTTCCAGACAATAGACCGCTGACCATTATAGGCTTTGTCAACCGCCGCTTCTATGACCCGCGAAGCCGCCGCCCATATATCAGGGCCTGTCCCATCGCCGATTATAAAAGGGATTATCGGGTGATCAGGGACATTAAGAACCCCATTCTGAACAGATATCTTTTCTCCCTGCGTTTGTACCATGATTACCTCCTAAAATTTTGTTTTCCTATCCAGCCTGGTTGTGCTTTTTCTCCTCGACATAGGTTTCATAAATAGAAACCAATTCCTTATCAAACAATGACCGCTTCTTATCTATGGCCATCTGGCGGCAGCGGGCCAAAACCTCATTGGCATCCTCATCGCTGATTTCGGTTCCATACTCCCTGAATTTGGACTTAATCGAAGCCGAGCCGGAATGTTTGCCAATTACGATTTGCCTCTCCAAACCTACTTCTTCCGGTCTAAAAGCCTCGTAGGTAAGCGGATTCTTTAAGACCCCATCGCCATGAATCCCCGACTCGTGAGCAAAAATATTTAGTCCGACAATAGGATTGTTGAGCCCCAGTACCCGTCCTGAAGCACCAGCTACAAACTGGGCTAATTCCCTGAATAGGGTGGTATCATAATCAACATTGATTTTCAGCAGGTGCTTCATGGCCATAATAACTTCCTGGAGACAAGAATTGCCGGCCCTCTCCCCCAGTCCGTTAACCGTTACGCCTATGTGATTGGCACCGGCGTAGATACCCGCCAGGGAGTTGGCTGTAGCCATACCGAAATCATTGTGGGTATGCATCTCAATGTCGATACCTACTGCATCGTGGAGAGTTTTTATATAACGAAACGTCTTCATGGGATCCAATATCCCCACAGTATCGCAATAACGCAGGCGGTTGGCGCCAGCATGTTTGGCTATCAAAGCAAATTCGGTCAGATACTCCAAATCAGACCGTGAGGCATCCTCAGCATTGACTGAAACGTATAAGCCCTTGTCTTTGGCAAACTTCACTGCATCAGACATCCGGCGCAGGACATCTGCACGGGTAGTCTGCAGTTTATGTTCGATATGGATATCGGAGGTACTTATAGAAATGGCAACCGCATCAACCCCGCATTTGATCGATTCCTTAATATCAGCTATCACGGCACGGTTCCATGCCATAATACTGGCTTTTAAGCCCATTCTTACAATCTCTTTTATACAATCCTTTTCGAAGCCACCCATCACCGGGATACCAGCTTCGATCTGATCGATTCCGATCTGATCCAGGTAGGCGGCAATACGTACCTTCTCTTCGTTGGAGAAAACCACCCCAGCGGTCTGTTCTCCATCCCGCAAGGTTGTATCTACTATCCGAAGCTTAACGTTCGGTTCCTGAAACCAGTCGCGGTTTATCAATGTCCAAGTCATCTATATTCCTCCCCTAACCCACAAATAAATTCTAATTATTCTATTGTATTCAATATACCTTTAAGCAGTGTATTAACCATGGCAGGATTTGCCTGGCCTTTAGTAACTTTCATTATCTGGCCGATAAAGAACCCGAAGGCTTTTTCTTTGCCGTTTTTGTAATCTTCCACTACCTTGGGATTAGCCCTGACGATCTCTTCTATCACAGGAGTCAAGGCACTGGTATCTGAGATCTGCACCATGCCCTTATCGCTGATTACTTCCTTCGCACTTTTGCCGCTGGCGAACATCTCTTCAAAAACGGTTTTAGCCATCTTGCCGCTGATTATGCCGTCATCAATTGCCTGCAGCATCTGGGCCAAATGAATCGGTGTCAGTTTGCTGTCCTCTATCTCCTGGTTGTTCTGGTTGAGAAGCCGGCTGAATTCGCCCATCATCCAATTGGAGACCGTTTTAGCATCAGGATACTCCTCCACACAGCGGTCGAAGAAAGTCAGACTCTCAGGGGTCAAAGTCAGGATTTCCGCATCATATTCAGGCAAACCATGAAACTCGATCAGTCTTTTTTGAGCCTGTTCCGGCATCTCCGGCATGGAGGCCTTAATACCTTCCACCCACTCCCGGCTGATAAACAAAGGCGGCAGGTCGGGCTCGGGGAAGTAGCGGTAATCATGCGCCTCCTCTTTGGAGCGCATCGAACGGGTGACCTGCTTCTCCTCATCCCAGGTCCGGGTTTCCTGAACTATCTCTTCCCCCTCTTCCAAAGCCACCATCTGTCGTTTAGCTTCGTATTCAATGGCTTTCTCCAGTGCCCTGAAAGAATTGAGATTTTTGATCTCGGTACGGGTACCAAATTCACTCTGCCCGTAGGGTCTAATCGAAACATTGGCATCACAGCGTAATGAACCCTCCTGCATCTTACAATCCGAAACCCCTGCGAACAGTAACATAGCCCGCAGTTTTTCCATATAGGCACGAGCTTCCTGGGCTGAACGCATATCCGGTTCGGATACGATTTCCAACAAGGGCACACCACAGCGGTTAAGATCGACCAGGGAATAAGGCGTAGTGGTAATATCACCCTGGTGGACCAATTTACCTGCATCTTCTTCCATATGGGCGCGGGTTATTCCCACTCTCTTTTTTTGGCCTTTTACATCTATATCCAGATAACCATCTTTGCATACCGGTAAATCAAATTGAGAAATCTGGTAAGCTTTCGGTGAATCGGGATAGAAATAATTTTTGCGGTCAAATTTACACATCTCGGGGATTTCACAGTGTAATGCCAAACCGGTTGTGATCGCCAAATCTACAACCTTTCTGTTGAGAACGGGCAGCATCCCGGGAAAACCAGCGCACACCGGACAGGTCTGGGTATTGGGTTCTGCACCAAAAGAAGTAGAACACGAACAAAAGATTTTGGTCTCGGTCTTCAGCTCGGCATGAACCTCCAAACCAATCACAACTTCATAGTCTTGACCCAATTATTTCACCCCCAGTTTAGGCTTCATAGTATGGAAGCCGGTGTTTTGTTCAAAAGCATAAGCAGCCTTATATATTGTGGCTTCATCAAAAGCCTTGCCTATTATTTGCATCCCCACCGGCATTCCCTGTTCAAACCCACATGGAATAGATATCCCCGGCAATCCTGCCATGTTGACCGGAACTGTCAGTATGTCATTCATATAAATGGTTAAAGGATCACCAGATTGCTCACCAACGGAAAAGGCCACGGTTGGTGCTGTTGGCGAGACTATGACATCATAGTCGGCAAAGACGCGGGTAAAATCATCGGCTATAAGTCTTCTTACCTTAAGTGCTTTTAAATAATAGGCATCGTAGTAGCCGGAACTAAGCGCATAAGTTCCCAGCATAATTCGCCTTTTAACCTCATCTCCAAACCCATGGTCGCGGGTCAATGAGAACATATCTACCACATTTTCGGCGGCAGAATCCCGATAACCGTATCGAACCCCATCAAAGCGGGCCAGGTTAGCGCTGGCTTCCGCCGGAGCCACCAGGTAGTAAGCCGGCAGGGCATATTCACTATGCGGCAGGGAAACCTCCTCCACAATAGCACCCATTTCCTCGTATTTTAATAACGCCTGCTTAACAATAGCCCGTATAGGTTCTTGTACGCCCCGATCAAAATATTCCTTCGGATAGGCAATCCGCATGCCCTTTACCGATCCATCCAGGAAGGATGTGTAATCCGGCACCTCCAGGTCTGCACAAGTCGAATCCAGAGGATCACGACCAGCTATTATGCTCATGATCAAAGCGTTATCGCGGACATCTTTACTGAAAACTCCCACCTGATCAAGGGAGGAGGCAAAGGCTATTACTCCCCAGCGTGACACCCGCCCGTAAGTCGGTTTCATGCCAACCACCCCGCAAAACGAGGCCGGTTGTCGTATGGAACCGCCGGTATCGGTGCCAAGGCTGAAAGGCACCTCATCAGCGGCTACAGCACTAGCTGACCCGCCAGAAGACCCACCCGGGACTTTGGTCAGGTCCCAGGGATTGCGGGTAACGAAAAAGGCTGAGTTCTCAGTTGATGATCCCATTGCAAACTCGTCCATATTGAGCTTGCCGACCAGGATGGCCGATTGTTCCTCTAAGCGGCGAGATGCGGTTGAATCATACGGCGGTACAAAATCAGCCAGAATTTTTGATCCGCAGGTCGTCTTTACCCCCGTAGTGCAAAATATATCCTTGAGACCCATTGGAATGCCTGCTATACCCCGGAAATCACCGATCGCATCCAATGACCGTGCTTTTTCCAAAGCCGACTCTTCAGTTAAGGTGATGAAGGATTTCACCCGGTCATCCACGGCGTGAATACGGGTAAAGATAGCCTTAACGATTTCTTCCGAAGAGATAGCCCGGCTATGCAGCAGTTTCTGTAATTCATGTACGGTAAGTTC
>CAZOZX010000142.1:0-4954 GCA_964584415.1 uncultured Syntrophomonas sp. | reverse complement strand
AAGGATGCGCTAATAATCCTGCGGTTGATATAGGACACAATAGGACGGATGAATCGGCATTGCAAAATGCTGGTTTGGTTGTGTCTGCGCAGGAAAATTGATGCATCTCAAATCTCGTGGATTAACATCTTTCGCCATTAACATGGTTTGAAATGGTGTGCTGTTAGGGGATGCAGGAATCAGCTTTTCTGCATCTCTTATTATTTTCTGTACAGGAGGAAATGCAGCATGTCACTTATAAATGTCTCCAATCTTACCTTCAGCTACGATGGTGGATTTGACAATATCTTCGAAAATGTCAGTTTCCAGATCGATTCTGATTGGAAGCTGGGTTTTACCGGTAGAAATGGCCGCGGAAAGACTACCTTTCTGAATCTGCTGATGGGTAGATTCGAATACAGCGGCAGCATATCAGCTAGCGTGTCTTTTGAATATTTTCCTTACCAAGTGAATGATGAGCTCATGAACACGGTTGAAATCGTTAATAAGATTATTGGCAGCTATGAGGATTGGCAGCTCATGAAAGAACTCAATCTGCTGGAAGTATCGGACGACGTCCTGTACCGCCCGTTCAGCACGCTTTCTAACGGTGAGCAGACCAAGGTGCTGTTGGCGGCTCTGTTCCTAAAGGAAAATAGATTCTTGCTTATTGATGAGCCTACCAATCATCTTGATATGAACGGCCGAAGGATAGTGAGCGATTACCTGCGCAGCAAGCATGGATTTATTCTGGTTTCCCACGACCGGGCATTTCTGGACAACTGCATCGATCACATTTTGTCGATCAATCGGACCAATATTGAGATTCAAAAAGGAAATTTCTCTTCGTGGTGGTACAATAAGCAGCTGCAGGATAGGATGGAAACGTCCCGGAATGAAGTATTAAAAAAGGACATCAAAAGGCTGGAAACATCCGCCAAACGTACTTCTGATTGGTCTGACCGGGTGGAGGGATCAAAGAAAGGCCATCTTCTTTCCGGAATAAAGCCCGATAAAGGATACATCGGGCATAAAGCCGCCAAAATGATGAAACGCTCCAAGGCCATTGAAAGCCGAGTCCAGACTGCTATCGAAGAGAAGTCCGGGCTGCTGAAAAATATCGAAACCGCCTCATCCTTAAAGATTCATCCTTTGCGATATCATACCGATAGGATGGTGCAGCTGGAGGATACTAGCATAACCTACGGCGAACGCCGAATATGCGAAGGAGTCAGTTTCAGCATCCAAGCGGGGGACAGAATTGCATTATGCGGAAAAAACGGGTCCGGTAAATCGAGCCTGGCCAGGCTTATCCTTGGTGAATCTATTCCATATCAAGGCCTAATAAGAAAAGGGAGCCGGTTGAAGATCTCTTATGTCAGTCAGTCCGCCTCGGGTCTGGAGGGTAACCTCAATGATTACGGCAGAGACTGCGACATCGATCAAACCCTGTTCAGGACAATACTGCGCAAGCTGGATTTTGCAAGAGACATGTTCGACATGGATATAGGGAATTTCAGCTATGGACAGAAGAAAAAGGTCATGATTGCCCGCAGTCTGTGTGAATCAGCCCATCTGTACATCTGGGATGAACCGCTGAATTACATCGACATCATATCCAGGATGCAGATAGAAGATCTGCTCCAATACTATCAGCCTACCCTCCTGTTCATTGAACATGACCGGGCTTTCTGTGATAACATCGCCACTAAAATAATAATGCTGTAGTATATGTGATACCGGTGTTATACTAGGACGTTCTTAGTTTAACAAAGGAGGCTGAATTGCAGGTTGCCGAATTGCGCAATCTACATCTGTACCATTATTCCGCCTGTTAAAGGAGAATTGAGATGGGCTGTACCGAAGCAACGGTTGAGTTAAATGGATTTGCCGGAAAAGTAACAATCAATGAACCAATTTTACGCTATCCGGGCAATCCAATATTGACCTGCCATGACGTTAATAAAGTCTGGGGCAGCGATGCCCGGTTAAATACATACACGGTTCATAATGCCGGAATGGCCGCGGTAACCGGTGAGAATGGCAAGCAGCAAACTTTAATGCTTTTTCGCTCCCATATTGCCGATGGCCGCAGTGTGATAGGCAAAGCTGTCAGCGACAATGGCCTTAATAATTGGATTATAGATCCCCGTCCCTTTTTATTACCGGCGACTGAAAATGATCTATATGCTGAAGGTGTCGATATTGACACTGTTATTGAATCGGAGGCCGGCGGGGTAGAGGACATGAGGGTTAATCCAGTGGGGAACGGCTCCTTTCTATTAACCTACAGCGCCTACCACCAAAAGTTTCCCGATAGGGTCAAGGTTATGATGGCTGTAACCAGGGACTTTAAGACGGTGGTTCGCCATGGCCCGATCTCCAAGCAGGATATGCGCAATGTGGTGATATTTCCTGAACCTGATAAGGATGACCGATGGATAGCCTTGCTGCGGCCCAATGATAAAGCTATGGAAGCAGCCGGATCCGGGCATATCGGCGGCTCATTCAGCGAAATTTGCGCGGCTTTCGCCCCAAGTCCCACCGGACCCTGGGAAATCGGCCACGTAATCATGCGCAGCGGGCACGGCCCAAGTGCCTTTCAGGCCAAGATCGGGCCGGGTGCCCCCCCGATCAGAACTCGATATGGGTGGCTGAATATCTTTCATGGGGTGCGTTCAACCATGGCTGGCAATCCCTATACCCTGGGGGTTGCTTTTCATGATCTCGATGATCCTACCAATCCAAGTAAAATTCGGATTAGTGCCAAACCCATTTTAATGCCCAGTGCCAGTGATTGTTTAGTCAGGCCGACCGACTATGTCCATGTTCCTAATGTAGTATTCAGCTGCGGAGCATTGACCGGCCGGGACGATACGGTGGCTATATATTATGGCGGCAATGATACGGTTATGAATGTGGGATTGGCCAATGTACACATCCTAAGCGAGATGTGCGATATTTTCCGCCTTGACCCCTTATCTGGGAAGCATCTTTATTCTCTATAAAATCTGGGCCGCTGATGATGTCCGGTTTACTTTAAGGGATGGTTTGGTAGAATTAAGAGATTAAGGGGTGGATCCGTAGATCTACTTAACCAAGGAGGTTCGAAATTAAGTCCAAACAATTTGCAGTGATCGGCATCGGCCGGTTCCTTGTAACAAATTCAGTCAAGATCATGATCGGGTGATCGGATAAATCGGTTTTAAGATATGGTATCATAATGGCTTGCTTTGCCGGGAAGGCAAGCATAATCCTGCCAAGCGTATTTACCGCGATGCGATGCGAAGCGACTACCAGTAGGATAGGAGGAGGTTATGGTGTTCAAAAGAATTCTGGTTCCGGTGGATGGATCACTTTATTCCCGCCATGCAGTAGCCATTGCAGTAGAGATGGGCCGCAAATTTGATTCTGAAGTGGAAATATTTTATACCGCGGCTGCCCCGGATAACACCTGGATGAGCGGCGAATCTAATCGGCAAGCCGGTGATGCCTCCACCGTTGGTCAAGAGGTTATTGAAACCACAATAAAGGGAGTCGACCTAAGCGGGGTTAAGATCACCAAAAAAACACTGACCGGAAAGCCGGCCGAAACAATTCTCAAAGAAATCCGGAGAGATTTTGAGCTGGTAGTGATGGGAACCCGGGGTCATGGGCAACTGTCCGGGGTGGTTATCGGCAGTGTTACCCAGCGGGTCATGGCCGAATGTCCTTGCCCGGTACTGGTAGTCAAATAGTCAGCTGGAAATTTATCTTGAATCAAGTGGAAACATCTGATACAATTTCATTCAACAAAGGGGAGTAACTTACCAGACAAAAGTCAACAACCGGTCGCAAGACCTGGCTTTGTCGGTCGAATAGGCTTAGTGAGACCTTTGCCACCTGTAATAGGGCGGCAAAGGTCTTTTTTATTATCCAACATCAGCAGAAGTGGAGGAGGTTGCCGGCGAGAAATTGGAACATATGTAATCAGATCGATTGAGATCCATGTCGGAACAACTGTTGATTACGAATTCGGACTGAGCAGAAAGGGTGAGCAATATGGGCAGAAAGAAAGCCAATGCCAGCAGGACAGTCTATAACCGGATTATGATGATACCAGGAGCCAAGTCGGTATATAGTTTAGCCGCTTCTGCCAAACGTATCAAGTTAAAGGGAGCGGGATTAATCAATCCTTCAGTGGGTAAGCTCAGAGCATGGGCGGATCCGGTTAAAGGAGTCAGTATAGTGATGGGAGTGTCGTGTTGATGGAACTATTTTCCCCGGAATTGTGGTCAGTGCTGCTGTCGATTGTAATTATCGACCTGGTCCTAGCAGGTGATAATGCCATAGTTATCGGCTTGGCGGCCAGGCATGTGCCTAAAGAACACCAAAAGAAGGTTATCTTTTGGGGAACCCTGGGGGCCATAATAATCCGTTCCCTTCTAACCCTGGTCGTGGTATGGCTGCTGAAAATCCCGGGATTACTGTTGGTGGGCGGACTGCTGCTGATCTGGATAGCTTATAAACTGCTGGTGCAAGAGAAAAAACACGGCGGCATGAACCTGGGAGACAGTCTGTGGTCATCGGTCAAGACCATTATTATCGCCGACGCGGTGATGGGTTTGGATAATGTCCTGGCGGTAGCCGGTGCAGCTCACGGGAATTTCCTGTTGGTCATCGTCGGGTTACTGATCAGCGTGCCCATCGTGGTCTGGGGCAGCACTATTATTATCGGCTGGATCGAGCGGTATCCCTCGATCATCTACCTCGGCGCCGGGGTATTGGCGTGGACAGCTGCCAAAATGATAGTTGATGAGGCTGTGGTTGCCAGCTACCTTGGCCATAATTCCATGTTAAAATGGGTACTGGAGGCGGTAATAATAGGAGGGGTCCTGGCCGCGGGCGCGATTAAAAATAAACGCCGGTTGGACACCGATGGTTCATAAGCAGGGCCTTGCCGCGGCAATGATTCACCGTCGATCGAGGCTCAACA
>CAZOZX010000141.1:0-4961 GCA_964584415.1 uncultured Syntrophomonas sp. | reverse complement strand
CTTAATACCTTGAATTAGGGATGTCTCTTAAACAGGTCTGCGTAATTGGCTCGTTCTTTCTTAAGGTAGTCCTCAGCTATGGGCAGACACTGCGAAGGTTTCATTACCTGCAGCCGAAAACTTCCATACAACGGTTTGGCTTTGGATAGGATATGCTCGTCAACCGTAACATAAAAAGCCGCATGATTAATCAGCGCTTCAAAGATATGCTCTATATAAGCTTCATCGGCAGGATTTAGTTCCTGGTCGCCCAACAGGATGTCCTGTATCAGCTGTTTCTGGTTTTTTTCCTCGTCGGTAAAAGCCACCGGAATAGTGCTGATCTGGGATTCCAGATACTTCTCAATGTAATTTTTAATGTCGACCGGGAGAATCCGGGTATCCTGCTGCACAGACCATGGAATCGTGATGGCTAGGGCCTCATACTTCTTATCCAGTTCGAAAATCCGCACTGCCGCCACCCGTTCCCGCATCTCATCCGGATAATAGGTCGAACTGTCCATATATAAAATCGCCAGGGGTTTCACGTGCCAGCCCTCTTTTCATCATGGTGAATATGCTGATCTTAGGAGCAGGGATTGGACCCATTGCCTTCGTACAGAAGGCTGATAAATCCTCAGGTGGTACGGGTGGTGGTATTATTATAGTTACTTCTGTGGGCCGGCTGAAAGATATAGAAAATCGCGATGATTAGCATAATCCCTAAAATGCACTTTAAAGAATCGCTCATTGCATCCCCTCCATCAGGGTTATTTTCGGCAGGCAAAGGGACGGTTCTGTTGCCTGTTTTTTCAATTCTCAAGCAAAGGTATGTTATATTGGGCCGTTATACCGGTATTATATCGGGACGTTCTTTCTGTAACATTCTGTTAAATTAAGATCGTCCCGGCTTAACACACCGGCTTAACACAACCTCATTTCGCGAAGCTTCAGATTTAATAATACATATCCCTGTGGAAAATCATAGCATATTTTTACTCAACATATTTATAGACACCATGTCATTCTAAGCGGAGCGTACCTGTTATTCCGAGCGGAGCGAGGAATCTCGGCTAAGCGGTTAGACTCTACACTTCGTTCAGAGTGACACATGAGCGTTCAGAGTGCAGCGGATATTAACCTGTTTTCGCTGCAAACTAAGCCATTGAGGTGAAACTTATGGACCAGTATAAGATTATCGCGGTCAGGCACAACCAGTTCGGTTCATTCACGGATTTTCAACTGCACAATGGACAGGTTATAAACTACCAGCGGGCAATTGAAATGGGCAAAAGAATCAGCTTAAAGGTATATCGGTGATAAAAAGAGACAGCGGCGAAGAATTTCTCCGCGATGGCGAAATCGAGGGTTATAGGCTGGATTCCCTGCCGGAATTTTAAGAGTCAGCAGGCCAATGCAGCAGGCAAAGGGACGGTTCTGTTGCCTATTGTCTTTTTAGAGTCTGTATTCCAGATACTCGTTTTGGCAGGGATTACCCTTAGCTATTAACATAACCTGCTCCTGAGGAATCATAATGTATGATGCCAGGGTTACAGACTGTAACGGCAGGGGTTTGGTCTCATCTATATGCTTGCATATCGAGTAGGGGAATTTGTCATGGTCCGCCAAAATATCCATCATGATCTCAGGGGTAATACGGCCGTAATGCTTATCCATCAGGCTTCTGATTCGATCCAGACGCGGATAGCTGTCGGGCATGAATATTTGGGCTAAATCTCCAGCTTGGAACCGTTCAGTGAGATAATGCTTTTGCTTCTTTCACAATGTCCCCTCCTGTTCAGCTGTTGGTTCTATATTAGCCATTGAATTTAGAAATTCCAAGCTGAAAAACTCCTTGAATTGTCAAGGAGTTCAGCAGGGGCGTAAATTCGCTTGCAGGATTTTTATCTCATCTTATAAATGTTGAGCGGATCGATCTCTTCCCTTAATAGCTTGATTTCATCGGCATAAATAGGGTCCGCCTCGGTGGCCCTGGATACATCGATGTCAAAGCCGGTGTTGGCTTTCACCTCTTCCGGTTTGATACCAGGGAAATATTTGTCCAGGTACATTATCTTATCGTCATCGTTGAACTTGCATATACCCATGGAGGATATGAAACAGCTGGGCCCGCCTTGCAGTCCCAACTCCTCTCGCCTCACCAGGGTTCCTTCCGGCCACTTTTTGACCATCCAGCCGGGGGTAGTAAGATAGTCGACAAAATCTACTATGCGGCGTTTTTGATGAGCCATCAGTATCACCGTAGTCTTGGCAAAAACTCCGATGTCCACCGCTCCCGCCGTGCCAGCTAGTCTCTTAACGGGTTTGTTATAATCGCCGCCGATAAATGTGGAATTGACGTTTCCGTACTTATCAATCTGAGCTCCGCCGATGAAACCAAAATCTATCTCGTTGCGGCTCAAAGGAAACAGCCCTTCGGGATCTCCCATCTGCCAGGAAGAACCGTAGGTAAGACGGCTGTCCATGATGGATATGGCTAGTTCCTGGGGATTGGCATCAGCCTGACCGGTCTCCAAAAATATAATCATATTGGGGCTATAAATCATCTTGGCTAATTGTGAGGCTACCAAGGGCAAGCCAGTCCCGATCAGACCTTTTTTACCATCGAAATTGGCCAGGAAACGTGCGGCATAGACTACCATTGCCTCTACCGGAGTATATTCACCATATTTTGCAATCTCTCTGGTCATTACTTTACCCCTCCTCTCTTCCTGGGAACGTATCCATAGGGCGGCACAGCCCTCAGTTTTTCCAGTCGGCTGGCCCCTAGTTTATCTATATAATCCTCATGTCCGTTGGCATTGAATATCCATTCCGCCGCCCATTGGTCAAATCCCTCCTGGGTAGAACAGCTCTTGGCGTAGGCCTGTAAGAAAGGTATGTCCATGTCATAACAGTTATAGACCTGGCCGGGATGGGCGCCCCATGGTACTTCAACTACCATGTCAACGGAAGTACAGGGTATGCAGTTGCGGTTGGGATCCTGGCGAATATAGGATTCCGGTACGATTTTCTCGGCGGTCACAATCACCTTACGGGCACACATTGCAGCCATGTGATCAAAGGTCAGACTGCCGTCAATGCGCGCCGTGCCTTCCTCGCCTACCATCTGCACATGGCAAATGCAGACATCCAGCTTAATGGCAGGTATTAGCTGGACCGTCCCCATACCGAAGAAAGGATCTTCCATGAGAACATACTTCTTATTGGGCATAACTTCTTTATTGCGGGCTATCTCCCGGGCTTTGCCCAGATTATCATAAGCTGGATTCAAGACATCAGTGCCAATGCAGGTCTTGGAAGCTATGAAGGGCACTCCCGCCTGGCCGGCCATGACCCCCAGGGAATAATCGATATGGCCGATATCGTCGCAAATTATACTGCCCTCTTCGGCCCGCCTCTTGAAGTTGGGCGAAATTCCAAAGGCACCGTTGGAAGTGTATGTACCGCGATAGGCAGCCACGCAGCCACCCCCGACCATGATGTCATCACACAGCGAGCAGGTGCCAATGAGAACCAGGTTTTTCTTGCCCTGGCGAACTATCTCCATGGCTGCGGCAACCGGACGCCTGTCTTCTACTACACCGCCAATGAGGATTACATCGCCATCCTGGACCTCCTGGACAGCTTCTTTGAGGCTCACAACTTTACTCATATCCATTCTCCTTCTTAATGGTTTCACGGTTCGGTCTTCGGGAGTAACTTGGGGCGATATCCAAACGGGGTGGTGGATTGCAATCTCTGCAGCCGGCCTGCCCCCAATTTATCGAGGTACGGAGCACGCGAGGTCACATCATAAATCCATTCCCCGGCCCACCGTTCAAATCCCTGCTCGGTTTTGGCTGCGGTCACGTAATCCCTTATAAACGGTATGTCGGTATCATAGCAATCGGGACCCTGGCTGGGGTGCCCTCCCCACGGGATTTCAACCACCAGGTCAACCGCGGTGCTGGGAATCTGGTTGCGATTGGGATCACGGCGCAAAAACTCTTCAGGTACAATCTTTTCGGCAGTAATTATCACGGTACGGGCAGCATGGATAAAGTAGTGGTCAAACGCCAGGCTTCCGGTTATTCGGGCGGTTCCCTGTTCCCCTGCCATGGGTGTATGGATTATGGCCACGTCGGCTGGCATGGCCGGGAGCAGTTTCACCATACCTTCTCCAAAAAACGGATCCTTCATTAATTCAAACTTCTTGTTGGGAATCATTGACTTATTCCCAGCCTTGGATTTTAAAACTTCATTGCGGCTCAGCTGATCGTTCAGGACGTCACTGCCAAGGGTGGCCCGGGTGGCCACGAACGGGCAACCAGCCATGGCGGCCATGGCGCCGTAGATTATGTCCAGGTGTCCGATTTCATCAGTGAAGAACTCCCCTGCCTCGGTTTTGCGCAGGGTGGCCGGGGGCAATCCGAAAGTTGCTATACCGGTATAGCACCCACGCCATGCGACCGCACACCCTGCCCCTACCAGGATATCTTCCGCCAGCGAACATTGGGCCAGCAATATCAAGCCACGCTTCTGCTGCCTGACTATTTCATAAGCCGCGGCCATTGGCCGGCGTGTGTCTATAAATGCCCCCAGCATTACCACATCGCCATCTCTGACTTCGCTAATAGCCTCGGGTAGTGAGACTACCTTACTCTTTCTGGTCACCCGATTTCTCTTATCAAACAGATCGTTCATAGATATGCTGCCTCCAGCCAACTCCAAGAGTTAGAAATAGGCTTTAGATTCACCCGTCCCAACATCAATAGGCTGACGGGAGGAAATATATTCTAAATTGGCCACTCAATTCTATTTTCCTTTAAAACCGGGCTTTTTATGTGAATGCCCGCATGCGGTCCTTCTGATCGGTTCCAATTCAAAATAGCGACGGCCCTTTAATCCAAGCCATTTCATAAAAGTTTTCTAAAGTCATGTATTCAAAGGCTGGCAAAAGAACTGGAGTGAGCCCTAAA
>CAZOZX010000140.1:0-5029 GCA_964584415.1 uncultured Syntrophomonas sp. | reverse complement strand
TGATTATCACCTCTACATTGTCAGGATACCAAACATCTGGAGAATAGTCTTTGTTGCCATCGACCGAGACAGATTCAACCTCGCCATCTTTTGTTATCCAACCGGTGATTAAATCTTCCTGCGTCTCTGTTTTTATGTTCTTGAAACCTTTCTGCTCAAAATCTTTAACAACATCTTGATAATTTCTGCCTTTTTGGACACTTGAACCTGACGGAGTTTTGGCCTCACCTTCATGACCTTTTCCACCACATCCAGCTAACGCAATAACCAACATACACGCAATCAAAATAGCAATTGTTCTTTTCATCTTCGTTCCTCCCCGACAGATTATGGATTTGCCCCGCTCCTCAGCACTTTTGTCCTAACTTCGGTTTCACACTAAAACTTTCCACAGGAAAATGTCAAATCCTGCTAGTATATTACAGGAATATGGAAATAAATAGAGAAATTAGTAACTCAATAGGTGAGGAGGTGGTGTTATGCGAAGCAAGAATCCGTCTATTCTTACTTTAGTAGTGCTTTTTGCGATTATATTTGTCCTGGGCAAATCATGGCCAACTATTAGCTCTGCTCTTATGCCTGCCACCAATCCAACACCTCCAACCAGTATCCCGGCGGTTAATCTGCCTGTTATCACTCCGGTACAAAATCTTAAGCCCCTGGAACTCCCTGCCAACGGCGAGACTCATTATTATCTGAAGGCGGAGGCAATTGCACCGCTGAACATCTCGACAGGTTCGGACAGGAATTATTTCATCAAGCTGATAGACAAGAGCACCGGACAGGTGGCTGTAACCGTCTTCGTTCGAGGCGGACAGTTCGTGAATATCAAAATGCCGCTGGGCCTTTATGAATTCCGTTACGCGAGCGGGACCCAATGGTATGGAGAAGAGCAGTTATTTGGGCCGGGGACGGATTGCCAGAAGGCTGACAAGGTATTTGATTTCTATAGGAATGGATCGCAAATCATGGGCCATACGGTCCAGTTAATCAAACAGGTCAACGGCAATCTGCCCACAACATCGGTTAGTAAGAATAGTTTTTGATTCAATCTTAGGCCAATAATGTTATAAGCAACGTGGCCTGAATTTCAGATATTTTAAATCTTCTATCACATAAGCATTGGCGAAACAATTCTGAGCCGTAATAAAAATGTCGCATAACAGAGGTAATCTTAGTAAATTGAATGCTATGATTAATACAATCAGAATTAGGAAACACGTTCCCCGATTGGGGTCGTGGGTGAATGCAAAGCGGAGGAGTATCATTATGGATTTGCAGGGGCAAAAGGTAATACATAAGGCCTTTGCCGGATCAATGCAATAGATCCTGAGCAGCTGGGTGAACCAACCGTGGCTCTGAGTATAAAAGAAGCAAATTAATCTTATTCGTTTTTATTGATACTGATAAGGAGGAAGGGGTCTATGAAACGTTATTTAATGCTTTTACAGGTCTACGGATATCATGTGGGTAAACGCCGTATTTATTACTGCGCCTCAATTAAGGGGCTGCAATATAACCTGGAGAGATTCTTCAACTCCATAATAGACGGGTATGATTGGCATTGGAATGATGAAGAAGGGGAAATTGACTACAATGATGTGAAAGAAATTTATTATCCCTATGACATGCCGATGAATTATTGGGTGAATAAGAAATTAGAACAAATAGATGATTTCAGGCGCTATTTGGATGGAGCTGGCGCCAGCCTGGATGTCTATTCCATAGATGCGGATGTAGAGGAGCTTATTTATAATCTGTTGGATTATTTTGATATTGACCTCACGGATAAATCGGCGGACCAGGATACCGAAGCAAACGCCAACACCATTAAAGAACTTCTTGACCCGCAAAAATGCAAAAAAGCAATAACTCAGATCAACAAGTGGCTGGCTCGATAAACCCGCAGAATTTGAGACCGTTGCAGATTTTGTGTAAACCTCCTTACGGATGTAGAATAAGAGCATCCGTGGGAGGTTTTTGTAATGGCTAAGAGGAGAATCAAATCGGTTACCATTGAGCACCTTGAAATTTACCCGTCCCTTCCAGCCCACATGCCAGGCTCACCCTTCCAATGCAATTTTCCCTTGCCTCCTAAACGGGCTCAGATCAATGAACAGGTCTTTTAATTTGTCCCTCTCATCTTCACTGAAATTATTGAATAAGTACTCAAGCAGTTCCTCTTGTCTGGCCTGGCCCAGGGTCAGACGGTACAAAGATAGTATCTTAATTAAACGCTCGTAAGCGGTTCCGTCTTTACTCAACGGATACTGAGGAACGATACGCTCTATCTTTATGTCAGTCCCTTCCGGCAGACACCAAAATGGTACCAATTCGGGATCTTTGTCTTTCTTGTCCCTAAGAGCGGCATCGAACATCTCATCCCAGACTTTATCCTTGAACTTGATACTTCCATATTTCCGTGCAATGTTCTGCCTGATGGCCAGGGATTTGAAGCGGTTGATCCTTCCTTCCCGCTGTTCCAAGTCAATGGGATTGGACGGCAGGTTCCAGTGAACTATTTTGCGGCAGTAATAATGAAAGTCCAGCCCCTCCTGGCCTATCGAAGTGGTGGCCAGCACAAAGGGCCGGAAGGGGGAATTAAACGCATTCCTTACGCTGTCTTTGCGCTGGGTGGTCTTATTATCGTTGGCTAGATTATAAAATCCCGCAGCAAAATGAGACCTGATAGATATTTTCCGTTCCTTATTGCCTTCAATTTCATTCTTAAAGCTGAAATAAGTATCGGCGGTATAATTGGCAGTGTTTATGTTTATGGCATCAATGATTCTAGACGCTATTGTACCGGGATTATCGTCGTCGATCATATGAACATATTCATCCAGCACCGACTGTAGATTACCATCAACCGCATACTTTAAAACGTTCTTGTAATATGCATCATCGCTTGTTTTTCCGTATTGCATTTCAATCGCCGAAATGGCCTCCGGCGTGTTGAAAAGGTTGATCATTTCTTTGGCTAACCTGCCTGCCAATTCTGTATCACCAAACGTTCTCAGTGAACAAACCGCCGGCGAAGCCAGAGTCATGTTGGTTAATACCTCGACCAAATCATTCGGCATTCTACGCAGACCAACATCTTCAGGATTTTCATAATAAGACCGGAATTCCCTCAGCTTTTCCCGGTGCATCTTTTCTTCGGGTTCAGCTTGATCGAAAAAGGCCTTAATCTGGGGTTCATCTAGATCCAACAACATGGGGGCAATATAGTACCAGCGGGTATCAATTATACTGCCTCGTGAAGGATCTACATAGCGGCTCAGTGGTTGTATCAGTCTGTTCAATTCCCTGGTAATTTGGCGCTTTATCTCTTTAAGTTCTTGACCCATACTCCTGGCAGGATTATATAGCTTGCTTAAAGTAACTGATGGATAAAGGAGAGCGAACAGCGGTTGGGCTCCGTCCTGGTTCAACTTCAGTTTGCGTAACGGAAAACGTTGCCTGGCAAAATAGTCTTTTCCCTTTTTATCCTTCTCCTTGGCATATCTTTTTCCGACTGTAAGTCTCTCAGCTTCATAGGACAACATGGAAGCAATCATACGGGGCACCATCTCCCAGGCAGAAAACACCAGTACCTTGGAGTAACCCTCACTGTTCAGGAAAGCCCCGGCTAACTCGTAATAGGGTTTCGAAGGCGGTATCCACAATAGATTCTGGGCCTTTTTTTCAAAGGCTATATCGCGCAGTTTCCTGAGCCGAGCATTATTCAGCGGTATCTCCCGGTAATCTTTAAGCATAGCTTTATCCAGCCAGAGACTCTGTTTTCTTGCCAGCCTGATTTTCTCGGGATGGGCTTTAAAGTACTTCTTGATATCCTTTTTCAGCTGGTAATTCTCCATAAACGAGAGCAGGTACGGAGCAGACTTGACATAATCCACCGGTACCCCAAACGCCTGGCCCACTTCCTGGATCAGCTTATCCGCCTCTATATAAGATAAGACGTCCCTTTCGGTTACTTTCAAGGAAGTCTTGGCCTGACCCGGATCTAAAATCGAACCTTGATTATCAATCAGCATCCGTTCGGTACGGCATACCCCGCCATACATAGAATCCTCAGCTTGCCGCTTCAGGTTCTGAATATTGAGAATAGTGATGTTGTCCCGGGAAATCTCTCGTAAAGACCTTGAATAGTCGGTCCAGACTTCCCTGAATTCCACTTTCTTCTGTTCATTATCAAATAAGAAGTCCATTACCTCCAGGAATTCACTGAAGTGCTCATCAGTCCCGTATTCACTCATCTCATCCAGGGTCTGGTACAGTTTATAGGGTGTGGCAGAGAGTAGCAGCACTTTAGCGTCACCACTCTTCAGGAAGCGGCTGGTCAGCATGCCAATTTCGGTGCTTTCATTGGCACTGATAAGTTCCCTGAACCTCTGGAACTCATCCATAATGACCAAGTCAGGTTGTAAATAATCAATGCTTATTCCAGCAAATATATTTCTCAGCTTGTACAGAACTTTATGGCTGCCCCTGGTATATTGATTGCGGTTTAATTCGATTTTTTTACACTGGTCAGATATCTCTGCGATTAGATCCTCGGAAAAATGCTTCTGTAGCTGCTCCATCATCACACTGATATAGTTGCCCGATTTCTGATCGCATTTAACTACCCGATCCTCATAATAGGCCTTGCACCAGTTATCCCAGGATACTTTGGCCCCATCGATCATCATCGCCTCAAATTCATCCAGAATATGCTGGAAGTATTCCATTCTCCTCAATAGTGCAAACATCAAAGCCCGCTCATTAACGCTCCCCGAACCTCCAGTGATGTTAAAAGATGTTCCCGGGGTAAGCGGTATTATCTGTATATACCGGTCCAATATTTCGGGATCATTTTCCTGTTCAAATATCTTCAAATGCTGCATAGAGAGTCTGGCGTCGGTAACCCCGTCAAATGTCGCCCCATCACATAGTCTGTGAATGTTTTGGCTGGCAATAGACTGATTCGAGCAAATATAAATGGTCTTAAAGAGATTGTCGTTATCCTCCTTATGCCACCGGGCTG
>CAZOZX010000139.1:0-5057 GCA_964584415.1 uncultured Syntrophomonas sp. | reverse complement strand
TAAATGAAGATACATCGAACGGCAACCTTTCTCTTCTGTTGTCAGCAATCAATATCGTAGGTTTATTTAAAGCATGGCTATACCCGACTTCATAATAAACATTTGGATTATCCGGTGTTATGTCAGCTATCACAAATCTGGATTCTCGAATATCTTTAATAATATCGGATAAAATCATTCCCGGTCCCGTAGCATTCAGTGCAATTCTGGCTTCGGTCTTAAATTTTGAACATACTGACCTTATCTGAATAAATGTCAAAATAGGGATTTTTATATTCGATAATTACGAAGGCATAGGGTTGTTCTGTTTCGATGGTGAAATCAGTGATAACTATTTCGTCATCTTTGTCACCTAAACACCAAATACCAACTTGTCCTTTAATAGCTGAAATATCAACTTCCGTAATAAATACATTATCTATTTTAAGAATCACGTTAGAACCTTTGATTTTAACTTCAATATCAATTTCCTTGTCAGGTTTTAAAAAACTCCTATTCCCAATAAAAGATTTGAAATCCCATTTACCATTAACGAACGCAGCCACACCAAAGACATTGGGTCCCTGAATTATTCCTGCAGTACAAAAACTATGGTTTTTAGCATCATAATTGAAAATTATCTGACAAGAGGACTCAGGGGTAATTTTGGCGAATTGTACTTTGCATTTAATTTTACCTTCCATAAACTTTCTATCGCATATGTAATTACCTACGTAGGGTCCAGGTAATGGTTTGCCAGATTGGTCGGTAGGGGTATCACCTTGAAACAGTATTCTGTTATCCACTTGCTCCCATTGACCTACTATAGGCACCCAACTAAGGCTTTCCATAGTAATTATCTCACTCATTTATGCCAAACCCCTTTCGTATTTGTCATGAATGTTACTAAACTAGAAATTCTATCTTTTTCCAGACAATTCCTGCATTTTACCCAAATTATTCAAACATAAATGAGAAGACTGGAAAAGGGTTGACCTCCTCTACCCAACAAAGTTCTGCTCTCTGAATGGTGCCCGCTACGCACCATGCGTATGTCCCAATAAAAAAGCCCTTGCATTTTAGCAAAGGCTTAGCTTTTTACTTATGGCTAACCTACTATAAAATGATACAAATGCACACCCCCAGTCAATCTTTCAACGATTTCAAGAGTAGGGTGTGCATTTTCATCATGGGGTGTGCATTTACACAATACAGGAAAGAATTGGGCAGGTTAAACTTAAAACGTAATCATATTTCTAATAAATGACTAATAGCCTTCATTAATAACACGCCAGATTAATTGACTTTTTCAAACAGCTCTTTTCCCGAACCGCAAAGTGGGCAGACTCAATCGTGCGGCGGGTCGACAAAAGGTGTACCGCTAGCCTCCCATTCATTTTAGTCATCTAGGACCCTCAGTAACTATCCATGTGTTCGCATCTCATCAGCTTTGAACCAGCCGATGATGTGGGAAAATACTGAGGATCGCCTTGCCGCGAATGTTTCTAGCTGCAATATACGGCTGCGCCCATCTCCGGCTGTCTACGGAATCGATCCGGTTATCTCCCAGGAACAAGTAATGCCCATCTGGGACACTAAAGCTGGCGTTGCTATTGCTGCGACATTCCACATAGGGCTCATCATAGCGGGTTTGATTGATATATACAATTCCATCCCTTAGCTCAAGCTCTTCGCCCGGTAACCCGATTACCCTTTTAATTATCATCTCACGAGAATCGTCAGAACAAAAAACCAGGATGTCGCCCCTCCTAATTCGATTAGGCCTATATATAAGTATAATAAGCAACTTGTCGCCTGGCTTTAGGGTCGGGTACATTGAAAAGGAAGAAACCACAGATATATAAAAAATAAAACGATTGATCAACGCAGCAATAAACACGACGAGAACGATCAGGACAATCCAGTCATAGTTCATCTGATAAATCGCCTTTACGATAGTCTTTATAGGCAATTACCTTCTCCGAACAAATTCGGAGAAGGTAAATTCTTTATAGGCTTCTTGGTTACTTATTTTTGTCTAAGCCTGGTGATGAGGCTCCGCGGCACCAGCATGGCCATGCTGGTGTTCTTCACCTTCCGCGAACTTGAAGAAACTGACATAGGCAGCGATATATTTCCGGCCAGCCGCCACATCATCGACATCGAAATCCTTCAAGGCCAGAACCTGCGTAAATCTTTCCTTAAGCTCGGCCAATTGTTCAGGCAGTACCTTTCCTTCCAGAGGAGATAAGTTGCCCACCGCTATGCTTTGATCAGCTGCCAATATTTTCTCATCAATTGGAGTTCCATAGGGTTTTATGCCCGTATAACCGACCCCTTCACCCATCCGGTGCAGTCTGACCAAGGTCTCCAAAAAATACATATCCGCCAATTCACGGGCTTCCGGACTGAGTTTTCTCACTGCAACAGCCAGGTCAAAAACCTTCCGTAATTCCGGATCGAATTCAGGCGCTATCCACTTGGAGGCATAATTGATATTGCTGGTTTCGAGCGCCTTCTTGCCATCCGCCACTGTCGGCCCTTCCATGGTGTCACAATGTGCACTGGCCTTACAGGGCCAAACCAGGGCTAACACAAACCAGGAAACCAGGATTCCTACCATCAACATCATTTCCATGCTCTCTTCCTCCTTCATTATTCTTAACCGGCACTAGGCTCATCCCGGGGAACGCTTTGGCTGGCTTGCCCAGGGCCGACTCGGCCACCAATCTGCTAGGGGATTGCAGCCTGGTCTGGATCCACGTGGATCACACAAAATTGACAGCTGGTTTCGTCCCTTACCCTCTTTTGCACTTCTTCGGCAATCCGATCTGCTTCCTCAATGGGAGTGCCTCTTGCCACGGTGATGTGGAACCCGGTGTGTACGGTATTGGGCCCCACGTATTCGGCCATCAGCTCATGAACATCAAGCACTCCCGGTACTGATTTTACGGTTAAAGAAATTTTGTCCAGGAAATCCTGCGGCGGGGCTTTACCAATCAAAAAATGGGCATTATCTACGAACAACTTTATCCCTGTAAAGGCGATTATGGTGCCTATGAAAATGGAGGTAATTGGATCGGCTATCCTCTGCCCGCGGGCCACCAAAACTATGCTCACCAAGGAGGCAATAAAGGCCACTTCCATTTCAATTAGAGCGTACAACTGGGCCTTAAGTGCGGCCCCGGCTGCTTTGGTCCTTGCAATGCCGAGCAGAGGTATAGCGTAAAAGATGATGGCGGCGGCGGTAACGATAAGGGCCAGATTAATATTTTGTATTTCATTGCTGCGGGGATGTATGAGTTGGGGCCAGGCCGCCCGGAAAGTTTCCAGGGATAGAAAGAATATGAAAATGGTGGCCGTGACCAAAGCAGCTACGTTTTGTATCCGGCCGTGGCCAAACATGTGCAATTCATCTGCCGGTTTACGCGACCAATAGATGGAGCCCAGCAGAAATCCCGATATCAGGATATCGCTCAAGGTATCGAAGGCCCCGGCCAGAATTATCAGCATGTTAGTGGAAAAATATGCAATCAGCTGCACAATAAACAAACTGACCGAAATCACCAAGGCTTTGATCATACTGCGCATCTCGTCCGCTGGTTTAGCTTGCATAAGTTAGATCCTCAATGCAGCTCGTCAACTGATGTCCACGGCTGTACAAATGCACTATATCAGTCTCATACCCTCGGTTTTTCCGTCCCCACTATCCTGGCTAAGGCGGCCATTACTCTGGCCATGCGGGCTGTTATATCATCAATAGAAACTATCCCGATCAATTTCCCGGCTTCATCAACTACCGGGAACCTTCTGGCTCCTATCTTTACTGTTTCCAATGCATCCGCAGGTTCTGTATCTGCAGTAAAAGTTATCGGATTTCTGGTCATCACCTGTTCCACCTTGGTGGTTAAAGGATCCAGCCCCTTGGCAATGACCCGCAGCAGAATATCCCGATCGGTTATTATGCCCACCGGCTTCTCTTCTTTAACGATGATAATGCTGCCCAGATTATTCTCTTCCATAGCTTTGATCACGGCGGAGACGTTGACCTCGGTTGTAACCGCTACTGCCTTCTTCATGTATATCGCTCCAATAGTCATATTACCCTCTCCTTTTCTTATTTTGGGACTGTTGAGGACTACTGGGGCCTTGGAAGTGAGATGCTGAATTGCTTCATGTAGTTAGCTCCGACTAGCCCCTTGACTTTTTTACCTGCGGACCAAGAGGTTTTCTTGCTGCCGGTCATCATCCCCCCTTACTGCGCGGTTGGTCGCTAGGGTGCAATCAAGGTTTGGGGACAGAAGTCCTGCGATTCGGCCCTGGCAACCATTACTTTGGGCACGACCAGGTGAAAGCAATACTGGGAAGCTGGAGCCAAGCAAACTCATCAAATATTCGCTAGCTCATTTATATTATACCACTAAATTCCAGCCCCCCATGAACTAACCACCGAACTGCATCTTTATCCGCTGCATGCTCTAACGATCCTTGAGCGGTGATAGGTAGCCCCCTGCCGTTCGATGCGTTAAAGGAATCATGCCTTCACATTCTTGCAGTTGAACTTCTTTATCCACGATAAACTTGCCGATTTCCCTAGCTTTGGCACGAATCTCCGCCAATGCGTTCCGGGTAACCTTTTCGAAGAGGAACAGCTTTGTTGGCACTAATATTGAAAGCATTGCATAGAGCACTATTTACAAAGGTAACCTTTGTATCAGGGTACATCTTCCAATCAGATCAGTCTGATCTTCTACTACCATCTGGTAGCGTAAATTGCTTCGGAGGACTTCTTCCTCCATCTGTTTGCGCTCGCTTATGTCTTGTGAAAAGATCACCATCGCTGGCTCTTCATTTTCGCGGGTTAGAAGTGTACCGCTGACTTCTAGCCATATGTATGTTCCATCTTTTTTTCGATAACGAAACTCCTCGTGCCCCGAACCCGAAGGAAGCTGCTCCTTTAGCGTGTTTAGAACTCGAGGCAAATCGTCAAGATGTATTAACTCAAAAACATTTTTGGATAAGAGCTCTTCAGAATAACCAAGTGTCTTAATCGTGGCTGGATTAACATATTCGTAGCT
>CAZOZX010000138.1:0-5059 GCA_964584415.1 uncultured Syntrophomonas sp. | reverse complement strand
ACTCCTCTTGTTCATCATATTCGATATGTTCCAAACCGACTTCTATCATGATTTCATCTATCAGTTTCTTATCCATCTTATGTCCCTCCTTTGTCAGGTATTCCAAGCTGAAATAATTCCCTTGTTCGGCAGCGT
Source organism: uncultured Syntrophomonas sp. (assembly GCA_964584415.1). Lineage (GTDB taxonomy): Bacteria > Bacillota > Syntrophomonadia > Syntrophomonadales > Syntrophomonadaceae > PHAA01. The sequence goes on along the minus strand of CAZOZX010000138.1, from coordinate 4,924 downwards.
ATAAATCGGTTTCACCTCCTATGTTTGGCTTTCCTGGTATGTGGATATAGTGCGATACAGTGGGGACGTTCATTGCGTAACACCTTGGTCACACTGTTACAAGATGAACGTTCCGCTGTAACCACAGGCGGCAAAACAAAAATCCCCGTAAATCATACGGAGACCCCTTTGCCTGGCACCAAGTCTGGCGCAGAAATATTAACTTGAATATATACATGATATACTCTTATTCTAAAATTACAATTGTTTTTGGCGGGTATTAAGTATACTTGATCACACCGGCTTTGGTACAATCAATAAAATCGGCAAACCCACAACTTCATTTGCGCCTATTTGAAGGCATCTGTTCCCGTTTCCCCGGTGCGGACCCGTACAGCATTATTTACTGGCAGGATAAATATCTTCCCATCACCGATAGCACCCGTATAAGCAGTCTCCCTGACAATCTTCACTATTTCATCAGCCTTCACATCATCAGATATAAAAACCTCCAGCTTCATCTTGGGTAACAGGTTAATGCTTAATTCCGTGCCCCGGTAGACTCTGGTGCGGCCCTTTTGCAGACCGGCGCCCATCACTGATGAAACACTCATTCCCTTAATACCGTAATTGGTTAAGGCTTCCTTAACAGCTTCCAATTTTTCCGGTCGTAAGAAACACTCTAGTTTAACCATGACTATTCCTCCTATAATTAATTGTTATTACCGAGTATCAGGCTCATCTAATTACTTATCATCTCCAGCGCGATGATCACCCCCTTCCGCTCCACATGGGATGTTAGGCCCCTAGTGCATGAAATAATGCCCCACCTCACCTCTTTCGCCATATTTCTTCTCCATTTCCTGCCCGGGATTATGACAAGTACTTTGTTACCGGCTGATGGTCACCCTGGTCTCATGGACTGCAGTTTGTTCAATTTGTGCCTCCAATTCCCCATTCACTATCTTAAGTTCCAGCCATGGGGGAATGTGGGTGCATACAATTTCCAGCTTGTGAATGCTCTTATCTCCCAAGAGGGGAAGCAATATCTGTTTGGAGGTAATCATCCCATTGCAGTTCTGAATATCCTTGACAGAAACTGAGTAGTATCCGGGTGAAATCTCCCGTGCTTCTGGCTTGACAACAGCAATTGGCAGTGAAGGTGTGCTGTCCGCTGCCGCTGTATCTGCCGATATAGCATCCAGGATTGCATAAGCGGCACCATCCATTTCCCACACTGTAAATCCGTTTTTCTCCAATTCAAAAAACACAATTCCTGATATCGAAAGACACGCCCATGTGCGACAATCTCCTAAAAATTCGATTATGGTCAGCATATAATCCCGCATAGCTTTTAAATCCCGGGCTGATGAAATATTAAAAGGTAAGCTGCGGTCTATCTCCCAGGTGTTGCAGGACTGTTTATAGACCCGTAATTCACTTGCTGCCTGGATGGGGGCGGCAGTACCGTCTTCCCCAACTAACACGGCTATTTCCATTGTACCTACCCCCTCATACAAAATATCTTTACAGCTTCCATCGCCAACACCCCTGATGCAGCGCGAACGCTCCTGGCGTAACTGGTTATCATACCGCCTGCCTTTTAACATTTACTGCGCAGCCATGATCGGTTAATAAGCCTACCGCATCGGCACGACACTGCTGGCAGTGCAACATTTGCCGCAGTTCACCCCGGCAGTTCTGCCGCATGGCGTTAAGCGCCTGCCTGTCGGTGGCGGGCAGGTTCTCGAATGGGCTTCCCTTTACCGGGATCAGGGGCATAATGTTGGTCATAAACACGCCCAATCGTTTCATCTCCCCGACTATTTGCTTGATTTCATGATCGTTTATACCCGGTATCATAACCATATTTACTTTAACCATTAAATCACACCGGGTAAGGATGCGAATCCCGGCCAGTTGATTGGCCAGCAGCAGGCTGGCTCCCTCGATGCCAGTATATCGCTGCCCTTCGTAATTCACATGGCCATAAATACGGGCCCCGGTGATGGGGTTAAGGGTATTGACGGTAACAGTGACATGACTGACCCCCAGTCCTATCAGGTTATCAGCCAGTTTGGGCAGCTTTAAACCGTTGGTGGAAAGACAGATCAGTACATCAGGATCGTACTCCCGGATCAAGGCAATAGTCTGGCTGGTTACTTCCCAGTCGGCTAACGCATCTCCCGGACCAGCTATGCCCACCACACTCAAATTGTCCAAACGCTGTTTATAATACTGGTAGCGCTGTAAAGCTTGTACCGGCGTAACAATTTCACTGGTTACACCAGGACGGCTCTCATTCAGGCAATCATATTTGCGGTTACAATAATTGCAGCTGATATTGCAGTGTTGGGCCACCGGCAGGTGGATGCGGGCGTACTTATGAGCAGCATCCGGCGCAAAGCAGGGATGAAATTTATTCTTATTAAGTATTTCGGTCATAATAACATCCTCCCCACTGATGATTCATTACCGGGCACATTCTTGACATAGAATTTCTGGTAAAGGTCCTGGCGGAAATGGCTGTGTTTATCGGCCAGCAAGGCATTGGTGATCCGGTCCAACAGCATAACTGTGCCGGTATATCCCACCGTCAAAATCCGCTGCCCGCCAATCCGATCATGGATAGGGAAACCCATGCGGACCAGGGTTATTCCTTCTCGTTCACTGAGAAAACGCCCATCCGAGTTACCAATAGCCAGGTTAACGCTGCTGTTGGCACAGCGGCTGCGAATCATGGCAAAATCGCTCTCCAGCAGGATTTCGCTATGGTCACCAACACCAGCCATAAGGTCAGCCAGTAATCCTCGTAAGAGCGGGCTTTTGCTTCCGGTGGCGAGAATAGCAGCAGTTATGCCGTTCTCAACCAGCACCTGGCTGACTGCATAAACTGTTTCCGGTTCACCGAATACCGCCGCCCGGCCCTCACGGTTATATTTATGGGAATCTATCATGGCATCCTGGAGACGTCCCCGTTCCTTTTTGAGCTCTTCCGGGATAGGGGTTTGGGTCAGGGCGTTGAGCAGTTCCAAAAACCGGTCACAGGCCACAATTCCTATGGGCAAGGATAGGTTATATAAAGGAACCCCGTATTTATCCTCCAAATATTTACCCGGCGAAAATGCATCATCCAGTGTCTTCCCGAACTGTATGGTAGCCCGGGCCCCAGCCATACCCGCAATGGAAGCCAGAGGCGTGCCCCCCGGCGGGATTTTTGTGTAAACGGGACTATAGGGGCTGTCCAGGGTTTCCGATATATCTGGCAACAGGGTGTATTTAACCTTCATCAAGTCCAGGATACGCTTGATCTCTCTTACGTCAGCAGGGCTGATGTGGGGGACAATCACATTGATTCCGTCATGTCTGGGAACCTGATTACTGACCGTGGCTATGATCCGGCACAGAGCCTGAAAATAACCCTCGCTGTGGGAACCGCCATAACCCGGGGTAGGAACCGTTATCAACCTGGGCATAGATGATTCCTGCTGCTCCTGGCGGAATAAAGACGCCAAGCGGTCGATATCCTCACCTATGGTTTCAGCCAGGCAGGTGGTCAATATCCCTATCACCTCGGGCTTATACAATGTTATCAGGTTTTTTAAGCCATTCCTCAAATTAGCTTCGCCGCCGTAAACGGTACCCTGTTCAGTGATGGCACTGGAAGCGACGTCAATAGGTTCGTTGAAATGTTCTGCCATGTGCCGGCGCATATAAGTGGCACATCCCTGCGAGCCATGAATAATCACCATGGCGTTTTCGATGCCTTTAAAAGGTATAATTGCTCCCAGCGGCATACACATATTGCAGGGATTTTCGGTTGCCCTGGATATATTTTTATTGGCGTTCATATCTATCACCTCGGTACTTCATCTGGGTCACATTTATCAAGGTACTTCCATACCGGAGAACAAACCGTCTGCTCAACCTCACGGGCAAAATTGACCGCCCCGACAAAACCGCTCAGGGGGTGTTTGCGTTCGTGATTGTGGTCGATAAAGGCAATGCCTAACTTGAAAGCCAGCGGTCTTTCTTTGACCCCGCCGACCAGTAGGTCCGCTCCCTGCTCCAGCATAAACCACTCCAATTCAGAGGGATTGGCATCATCAAGTACTACTGTGCCTTCCTGCACCAGCTGGTGAATGGTGTCATACTCCTCCGGGCGGCCGGTCTGGGTCCCGACCATGACCACCTCCATACCCAGTTCCCGGAATTGTTTGATCAGGGAAATAGCTTTGAACCCCCCGCCAACGAATACCGCGGCTTTTTTACCCTTGAGACGTTCCTGATAATTTCGAACCGCGGAACCATAAATCAGCATTTCGCGATCAATTAAAGACTCGGTTCGCCTTGCTAACAGCGGGTTTTTGAAGAAAGCACTGATCCTGAGCAATGAATCTATGGTATCCTCCAGGCCTAAAAAAGACACGTTTAAGAATGGAATACCGTAAATATCCTCCATTCTCTGCGCCATATAGCCCATGGAACCGGCACATTGAACGATATTTAAGGCTGCGCCGGAAGCGGTTTTCAAAGCCTCATAATTCGAATCCCCGGTAAAAGCTACGTTGACGTGCAAGCCCATCTTTTCCAAGTAACTTTTGATAATCCACGCTTCACCAGCCAGGTTGAAGTCACCCAAATAGTTTAAATGGTAGGATTGGTAGCTTATCTTCTGCTGCGGCGCTATCATCCGCAGTAAAACCTCGCAGGCCGCCCGATAGCCGTCGGACTTGTTGCCCGAGAACCCGGAGGATTGTACCGGAATTACCTGGATTCCATGCTTGAGGGATGCTCGCCTGCATATTGCTTCCAGGTCATCCCCGATCACACCGACGATACAGGTGGAATAGACCAGCATAACCGGGGGATGGTAACGTTCGACCAGCTCATCTATGCAGCCTGCTAATTTCTGCTCGCCCCCAAAGATGATATCCTCTTCATG
>CAZOZX010000137.1:0-5067 GCA_964584415.1 uncultured Syntrophomonas sp. | reverse complement strand
GGCTTCATAGAATTCTTTATTGTCCTGCATCCAGCGGGCAAACACTGCGCCCTTTTCCAGGCCCCATTTCCGGCCCACCAGGTCCATGGCCTGGATATAGGTAGTGCCCTCGTAGAGGGTGTTGATCTTGGTGTCGCGGGCCAGCTTCTCACAGGGATAATCGGAAATATAGCCGTAGCCGCCATAGATCTGGATGGCTTCGGTGCCGACCAGGTCCCAGGATATCTCGCTGCAGTAAGCCTTGGCCAGGGGGATGATCACCTGCAGTTCATCGTCGGCTTTCTTTTTCTCTTCCGGATCGGGATCCCAGTGGTTGATATCGATATTGAAGTAACCCTTATAGGTTATAGCCCGGCAGGCTTCGGTAATCGCTTTGCATCTCAGCAGGGCCCGGCGGATATCCTCGTGCTCCACGATCGGTACCCGGCCCTTCTTGGGATTGGTAAAGGGAGTACCCTGGATCCGGGTGCAGGCGTACTCGTGCGCGTTGTGGTAAGCATTAGCGATCACGCTGATGGAGAGAATGCCGCAGACCAGGCGCTCTTCGTTCATCATCTTGAACATCAGGGACATACCATCGCCCTTGCCCTCGTGTTCCAGGGGGTTGCGGCCCAGCAGATAGCCGCGGCAGCCGTCATTGTCGCCGAAACTCAGGGAAACGGTGGGATTGCCGTGCATGCCCATTTTCTTTTCTACGCCGGTGGCGGCCACATCATTGAATTCCAGGCTGTCATCATCATTAACCCAGTACTTAGGTACGATAAACAATGATATCCCGCCGGTACCTGCTTTGGCGCCATCTACCCGGGCCAGGAAAAGGTGGACTATATTTTCAGCAAAGTTATTGTCGCCGTTGCTGATGAATATTTTTTGCCCTTTGATCTTGTAAACCCCGGGAGCATCGGTGGGAAACGCTTTACTGTTGATCTCGCCCACGTCTGAACCGGCCTGGGGCTCGGTTAAACACATGGTCCCGGTCCAGTCACCGGAGAACATCTTGGGCAGGAATTTTTGTTTGAGCTCCTCCGGGGCCAGCTCGTTGATCAGCATGGTCGATCCCTGGGCCATGGCCAGGAAGGGCGGCACGAAAGCCGGATTGGCGGCGGAAAACATCTCCCACAGGGGGAACATCATTACCTGCGGCAGTACCACTGCCCCTTCACTGGTGTCATTGTTGGTGCAGCCCCAGCCTTCCGATATCAGTTTTTTGTAGACCGGCGCGACTGTCGGCGAAATAATGACCTGCCCGTTTTCGAACTTGATGGGATTGATCTCCCCGTCCTCGGAAGTCGGCTCCACTACATCCTTGGTCATCTTCAGAACCATATCCATAAAGGTATCCACGTCATCAACACTGTAGTTGTCCCGCTATCTCTTGTAAGCCAGTATCTTATTCAGAGGGAGCCATTCTTTCAGAATGAATTTGAAATCCCTGGTGTTTTTATATGCAAAATTCGATGCCATGATTTATTCCTCCAATTTCAGTCATTGTCAGGTTAAGCAATGCTATTGCCATTCTAGTAAGGAATCCGGTTGGTGGGGGACCAGATCTTCATCTTCCGGGCGGCCGCGATCAGATCTTCGCGGAAATCCGGGTGAGCAATACTTATTACCCCATCGGCCATACCCCAAACCGAACGTCCTCTCATATTGACAGCCCCGTATTCAGTTACCAGATAATTGACCAATACCCGGGGGACCGTAACGATAGCGCCCATAGGCAGGCAGGGATTGATACGGGACTTTACCTTGCCTTCTTTATCGGTATAGGTGGAATTGAAAGCCAGGATGCCTTTGCCGCCTTTGGATTCCCAGGCGCCGATGTGGAAATCGAGTGAGCCGCCGGTACCGGATATCTGCCGGATCCCGTTGGATTCCGAGCATACCTGGGAGAACAGGTCCACTTCGATAATATTGTTAATAGAAATTACATTATCCTCCAAGGCCACATTCTTGGGGTTGTTGGTGTAGTTACAGTCATAAGCGGCCACCTGGGGATTCTTGTGCAGGAATTCATGGGTCTTCTTGTTGCCAAAGCAGAAGGTGTAGGTACTGCGGCCTACATCCCGGGTTTTATACTTGTTGGTGATCTTGCCGGCTTCGTACATATCCACCATGGCATCACAGAACATCTCGGTATTTATGCTCAAATCCTTAAGGTCGGATTTGGCAATCAAGGCGCCGATGGTATTGGGAACCCCGCCGATGCCCAGCTGCAAACAGGCCCGGTTGGGGATCATGGGCATGATATGGGCAGCGATCTTCTTCTCGGTTTCAGATGGTTCTGCCGCTGGCGGCATGGTGAAAACATTTTCTTCGCTTTCGATAATATAATCGACGTCCCTGATATTGATAGATTCCATGGCTCCGCCCATGCAGTAGGGATTTTTCTCATTGACTTCAACTATGATCAAAGCAGCATTCTTGAGAGTCGCAAAGGTATTGGAAGCAGCTATGCCAAAATTGAAATTGCCGTGGGCATCCATGGGGCAAGTGGTTAGGCACATCACATTCTTCCGGTCAAAAGGCTGGTCCGCATCCCAGCGGATCTTCTGTAATTCGTGATAAGAGGTGGGCACATAGGAAATGCGGCCCATATCTCCCAGCTTACGGTCTAAACCGTTGAAGTGGTTGCTATAATAGGTGAAGGTTTTCATGTCCGGATCATTTTTGACAACCTCGGGAAATCGTACCGATGAGGCCACATCTATGGTAACATTCACTAGATTTTCTTCTCCGGCTCTCTGACCCAGGGCTTTATCGAACGAAGCTGGGAATAATCCGAAATGGCCATAGGCTACCAAATCCCCAGACTTGACCAGCTGGGCTGCTTTTTCGGGGGTGGTCAGTTTTTGTTTGTACTCCTCCATAAAATTCATTGATAAATCCTTCCTTTCATATGCATTTTCAGTGACAAGAGTAGTTTTTATAGATTTCCCGACCTCCATTCTTTTTACTGGTTGTTTATGCAAGCCGATCTGCTGGTGCAAAAAGCCTTGCTCGCCAGTTTATTCATATGCCGTTCTCTATCTGTGTTTATTTAAAGCAAACAACGTGCCAACCCCTCCGATAATTGTGGACAAAATAAAAGAACCACTCTGCCAGCGGTTCCATGGTGTTTTTAATGTAAATTCCTTGAGTAAAAGAGCCCGGTTATTAATGTAACCCACTGTAACATATTGTCATCCTTCGTTACACATGTTACAAGCAGTTACAGGTTGTGTAACACTATATATCAATTTTATAGGTCTTAATTTTCCTGTAGATGGTATTGCGGGATAAATCCATATGCCGGGCTACTTCACTGATATTGCCTTTATACTCGTCCAGAAGTCTGATTATCTCGCTTCGTTCATTTTCAGCTGAGGCTTGGCGTGTATATTTACGGGCCGCCTCAATGGTTATGCCCTCTCTCCCGACCGGTTCGGGCGGCGGATTGACAGCGGATTCGGCGGCGTACCCGGTTGCAACGCTGCCCTTTTTCAGATAAGAAGGCAGGTTGTCCTCGCTGATTATGGTCCCTTCCGTAAATACGATCACGTTTTCAATGACGTTGCGGAGTTCCCTGACGTTTCCGGGCCAATCATAATTACAGAGAATATTCATGGCCGCATCAGTGATACCAAGAATTTCGCGATTGAATTGACGGCACAGAGTCTGAATAAAGTACCTGGTAATGGGCGGTATATCAAGCCGGCGCTCCCTTAAGGACGGGAGGGAAATATTAATAACGTTGAGCCGGTAATAGAGGTCTTCCCGGAATCTACCCAGCTGCACCTCGTCTTTAAGCTTACGGTTGGTTGCAGCAATAATACGAACCTCTACCTTTTTAGGTGTTGACCCCCCGATGCGGGTGATCATCTTGTCCTGTAAAAACCGAAGCAGATTCACCTGCATATCAAAAGGCATTTCCCCGATCTCATCAAGGAATACGGTACCGCCGTCACCCAATTCCAGCTTGCCGATACCACCGCCTTTTCGGGCTCCGGTGAAAGCTCCTTCCTCGTAACCGAAAAGTTCACTTTGCAGCAATTCTTTGGGGATAGCCCCGCAATTGATCGCCACAAAAGGACCCTGCAGACCGCTCTCATCATGGATGGCCCGGGCCACCAATTCCTTGCCGGTTCCGCTCTCTCCTTCGATCAGGACACTGGAAGAGACCTGAGCAGCTCGCATACACAATTTTTTAATCTCATTCCATTTCTCACTATGACCAACCAAACCAGCCAAAGCTGAATTGTCGGCTCCCAAAACGGCAGATAACACCGGCTGTTTTTCTATTTCAGCCATTTCCCCCTCTGGAACAAAACCAAGCACCGTTTGTTGGGAACCATCCGGATTTTTGGTTATGCGCCTCCTCACCAGAGAGCAGGGAATAACCCCCTGGCTGCCTTTCAGGGAAAATTTATTAATGAACTCATTGGGGTTGCTGGACAATAATTTATTGATCACTGTCCGGTCTTCAGCCAGGATGCTGCCGATAAAATGACCGATTAAGGATTCCCGGTCGATAATACCCATCATTTTTAAAGCGCTCTGGTTTATGTTGATGATGTTTTCCTGGGCGTCAATGACTAAAAAGCCATCGTGGAAGTAATCGATTATAGAGGAACAGGTGTTGTGATAGATATGGGTAACCTCGGACAGCTCCGATTTATAATTGATCTGGTTTTCTATAACCTTTACCCCCAGCTTGAGGGCTGGTTTTACCGCGCTGGGCAGGGGGCCGCTTTCATTATATACAGCCAGGATGCCAATAATCCTGGCGCTGAGATTATGAATAGGCACAGCCGCTCCATAGGTGGTGTGGTTAGCGGCACAGTAGTGTTCCGCCCCCCTGACTTCCATGGGCCGGTCTTCAACCATGGCGCATCCGATGGCATTGGTCCCGATATCCTCCTCGGTAAACCGCTGCCCCAGCAGGTGATAATATTTCATATCCCCGGCCACATCTACTATGTAACCATCCTGATCGGCCAGTACTACAAAATCTTGTCCCTCTATTTCGCCTATAGCCTGCATAACCGGCCGGGCCAGGGATATCAGCTTGACCTCTTCGGCCAGCCG
>CAZOZX010000136.1:0-5113 GCA_964584415.1 uncultured Syntrophomonas sp. | reverse complement strand
AAATCTGCTGGTTCAAGACGAGGGTGTCTGTAACATGGTCTATTTGGTTAATGACTATCTTACTGACACTTATTTAATTTTAGACATAAATACCAAGCGATTTAATTACCTAGGGTCAGACTGGAATCAGGGATAGAGAAATAAAGATCACAGCAGAAAGGGGGGTGAATCGTGAAAAAAATAGAAGCTATAATCAGACCCTCTAAACTGGACGAAGTAAAAACCGCCCTTGATCAACTGGGAATCCGGGGTATGACAGTATCAGACGTCAAAGGCCGGGGACTGCAGGAAAGTGAGAAACAATATTTTAGAGGTCAGGAACACATAATCGATCTTTTTCCTAAAACAAAGCTGGAGATCATATGCCAGGATAACACTGCTGAAGACATAATTTCACGCATTCTGAGCATTTGCAGAACCAAGAAAAAGGGAGATGGTAAGATTTTTATCTATCCAGCTGAACGGGTAATCCGAATTAGCACCCGGGAAGAAGGTGGAGCGGCATTATAAACGAGAACTTAATTAAGCAACGGCGCTTAGGTACAGGGAAGATATCGCCCCGTACATAAGCGCTTTTTATTTTTCCTGTTCATCGAATGCGAGCCTAAACTGAAATTTGTCGAAGCATCCAGTAAGGTTATAAACAATATGAAATGAGGGATCAAAATGAAAACAAAATGGAAATGGTTATATACCATAACAACTTTGCTGATGGTCATGTTCGGCCTGCCAATCATAGCTGCCGGAGCTGATGCACCAGCAATCGATACCGGTGATACAGCATTTATAATGATCAGTACCGCCCTGGTAATGATAATGACGCCGGGACTGGCCCTGTTCTATGGCGGCATGGTAAGAAAGAAAAATGTACTGGGCACAATAATGCAGAGTTTTGCGTGTATGGCTCTGGTTTCGGTTCAATGGGTACTGATTGGTTATACTATAGGTTTTGGACCCGACATTAATCATTTAATTGGAGGTATGCAATGGATAGGGATGAGCGGAGTAACCGGAGATCCTAATCCGCTTTATTCAGCCACTATTCCTCATTCGGTATTTGTTCTCTTCCAGTTAATGTTTGCGATAATCACGGTAGCCTTGATATCTGGCGCTTTTGCCGAAAGAATGAGATTTTCTATCTTTGTAGCCTTTGTCCTGTTATGGACGACTTTGGTCTATGATCCCCTGGCTCACTGGGTATGGGGCGTTGATGGATGGCTGCGTAATCTTGGAGCCCTGGACTTTGCCGGAGGTACGGTGGTCCATATCAGTTCTGGTATCTCTGGTTTGATAGCCTGTATTGTCTTGGGCCGCCGGCGCGCCTCGGGAGCAGAACCAATGGTACCCCATAACCTGCCTATTACCATGCTGGGCGCTGGTCTGCTCTGGTTCGGATGGTTCGGCTTCAATGCCGGCAGTGCCCTGGGAGCCAACGGATTAGCCGCTTCCGCTTTCCTGGTGACTAATACTTGTGCTGCTACCGCGGCTATCAGCTGGGCGGCAGCAGAATGGCTGCACCATGGCAAAACCACTGCGTTGGGAGTTGCCAGCGGTGTAGTAGCCGGCCTGGTAGCTATAACCCCGGCAGCCGGTTTCGTCAGCCCGGCCAGCTCGATTTTGATGGGTCTTATTGTCGGTCCCCTATGTTACTTCGCGGTAAGTAAAATGAAGACCAAACTCGGTTATGATGATTCTCTGGACGCCTTTGGCATTCATGGGGTAGGCGGCATATTCGGCGCCCTGGCAACCGGAGTACTGGCCTCCACCGAAATTAATCCGGCTGGCTTCGATGGCTTGCTGTTTGGTAATCCCCATCAATTGCTGGTCCAACTGATTGCGGTAGCCGCCACTATAGTCTTCGCCAGCACGGTCACTTTTGTGATACTGAAAGTATTGAGTGTGTTTGCCCCCCTGCGGGTTTCCGAAGAGGAAGAAGAAACTGGACTGGATCTCACCCAGCACGGAGAAGATGCCTATAGCTATGGTAATAGTCTCAGTATAGTTCAGGTGTAACTCAAGACATCCAAAATCCCTACTTATTTGGGCCCGCTGCCTGTGGCGGGTCCTTTTTTTGCCCGATAACGGTTACCCGCATCATTACTATAGTAAAATACCAATAGAAAGGCTCATTTGCAGAAGGGGAGAGGTGTCTTGTGATTGGAGAATCGACAAGGTCGGATAAAAGCTGATAATAAACCTTCCCAGTGCGTCAAGTATGGTATTTTTGAATATGCTAATAGCAACTAGGATCCTATACCCACATAGTATGGTAATATTGGGGACCAGGAGGAAATATGAGTTATCTATTTTTGGTTACCGGATTAGCATTATTGATCAAGGGAGTTGACTGGTTACTGGATTCAGCGGTAGAGTTCGCCAAGCAGCTGGGGATTCCGGCCTTCGTTATCGGAATGACCCTGATAGCGATGGGAACCAGCGCTCCTGAAGCTGCTATTGGTGTCCTCTCTGGATTAAAGGGTGCTAACCAGGTCACCTTAGGGGATGTGATAGGCAGCTCGATAATAAACATCACCCTCATCATTGGGTTAACAGCTGTTATCCTGCCGCTTAAGGTAGAGCCCTTGGTATCCAAACGGGAAATCCCGTTATCATTACTGATACAACTTACGGTTTCGGGTATGTTATTCACCGGTTGGTTGCTGTCACGAGGTGAGGCCTTTTTTTTATTGGCCGCGCTGTTGGTTTTTATGGCATACATAGGCATAGAGTCATACCGGATGATGGAATGGAATCGCCCCATGGATGAGGAGGAGCAGAAGGTTTTTGATTTCTTTGAGGAACAAGAGCAAATTGCTGATGTGATTCTGGCTGTGGAAGAAGAGGTTTCACCAATCGCGGTGACGAAAGCAGCCGATCCTGTAAAATTAACCCTGACATTCTTGTTGGGCCTGGCCGCCATGATTGGCGGAGCCCGATTAATAGTCGACAGCAGCATTGATATAGCCCATACCCTGGGATGGAGCGAGGAGTTTATTGGTCTCACGGTGGTAGCGATCGGAACTTCCCTGCCGGAAATGGTCACCTGCCTGGCCGCGGCCATGCGCAAAAAGGCGGATATAGCAGTAGGCAATATCATAGGCAGCAACATATTCAATGTTCTATTCGTTCTGGGTCTTAGCAGTTCAATAAACCCGATTAGCGCCTCCCCGGAAATCCTTGTGGACCTGGCGGCAATGTTAATGGCCACCGTGCTGCTGTTGGGACCTGCCTGGTATAAGCAAAATATTTCCCGGCTGACGGGCTTAATAATGATTGGATCCTATGTGGCCTATATGACATACAGACTAGCCAGCCTATAATAAAACCCATCATAACCCTAAATCTGGTTTACTTCATAGCAGAAAAAACCACCTGGCAGAATAAAAACAGGGCTGGAGCTCCCTCGTCCCAGCCCTGTTCATAATATATGCGTGTTATCTGATGGTTACGCTTCGCTCAATTCCATTCCAATATGCGGTGTAGCCGAACACTTTAACTATATGGGCAATCGGCAGGCATGTTCTGGAATTGGTGATTTCAGGAACTACGTCCATTAAGACCGGGGACCCATTCACATACATAACCTGACTGCCGATCGTCAATTTGACTACCGTACTGCCCTTGGTTAAGGTGACGGTCCGGGAATTCGCATTCCATACGATATCAGCGTCATTAATGCCGACTGAATATCCTACCGGCTTGATTGGCAGGTAAGTGCGGCTGTTTTTGATATACGGGGCTGCTTCTCCTGCCTGGTATACTCCTCTGATATTATAATAAGGGTATCCAATGAAAAATACACTGGGTGCAGCCGGAGCCGCGACTTCGAAGCGGGTCAAGGTTCCGTAACTGGTCCCGCTGTCATTGGTGGCAAAGGCTTTAACGTAATAGCTTCCTGGGTTCAAACCGGTCAGCTTGTAACTGAATGTCTTGTTTTCAGCTATGTTTGTACCAACCTTGATCTTGCTGGTGGTACTGCTGGTCGTCCCGTAGTAAAAACCATAGGCTTCAATATCTGAATCGCCTTCGTCGGCGACTGCTCCATACATCATCACATAGCCGTCACCGGTTACTGGTGTTTTCGTGGTAACCGAAGGCTTTTCATCGCCTTCTTCAGTATAAAAACTTCTCACGCTTCCGTAAGCAATGCCATCTGAGTTGCGGGCATAGGCTTTGAAATAATACTTGGTGTCTGATTTCAATCCGGTCAGTTTATAGCTGAAATCATCGCCTTCATCTATGGAAGAGCCTACTTTTTTCTTCGTAGAGGCTGACGATGTGGTTCCGTAATAGAACCCATACTCGGTGATATTGGAGCTGCCTTCCGAGACTATTTCTCCCCTTAACCTGGCGCTGTTGTAGGTAATGCTGGCGGCGGTATCAGTAGTCACCTCCGGCCGATCTTCATTTTCCGTATCGGAAATGGTGAAATACCTGGTGTTGAGGGATAACGCCGTGCGGCGGTTGCCAGAGCCGTCTCTGTAGACTATATAGGCTTTATAGTAATAACGAGTATCGGGATCAAGGTTATAGACCGACGCGTCAAATTCTTCATCGTCTTCAAGGTCACCAGTTCCTGCCACTTTTTTGGTATCGGATGTGGTTACGGTAGATGAATCATCATAGTAGAATCCATATTCGATTACATTATAATCGCCGTCTGAGGTTAGCTGGCCGTTCAAAGTTGCTGACTCATCATCAATATAGGTGAACGGTAAAGCAGTGACTGTAGGGGCTGCCGCTGCCGCGGTGGCTGGTGTTAGAAAAGCAGGTGCCAAAAACGTGCAGGTGAAAATAATAAGTGTAAACAGCATCAGCGGTTTGTTTTTCCTTAACATACAATACCTCCTGTCTTGTTCGCATTACAGAGACCAATTACTCTCAGCCAGAAACCAAGTATCTGCTGGTTTTTCTTCCGCTTGTTTGGGCTCTGGACTGGGATCAATCCATGGTAGATGTCAAACCTTACTTCTCCCCCCTTTCAATTTTGACAGACCTGTATAGTGTAATCGGTGAATATAAAAAGTGGGTAACCTTATTAAAGGCTACCCACCCCAGTAAGCCGGCTTCTCACGGAAGAGTAACCTTGACCGCTCAAATAGCGCCTTTAGGT
>CAZOZX010000135.1:0-5133 GCA_964584415.1 uncultured Syntrophomonas sp. | reverse complement strand
AACGAAAATATCGATCGATGTCTCCAGGAATTTGATGATAAATTCCTGGCGTTTGCCAGCAAAAATATCGAATATGGGATCAAAAAAGGGCTCTTCCGGGATTTACCCGTAAAGCCAGTAGTCAGCGCCACTTTAGCCATGATTAATTACGCCGTCAGCGAATGGATCGTCCGGAACCATATCACCAAAGAAGAGATGATCGACATGGTTCTGTCGTTCCACCATTCTTTAGCCATTGGTTTAGTAACCGACCACAGCCTGATCAAACCGCCTGAAACTGATATGCAGCCACCTCGGAAAAACTGATGTCCAAGCGAGACGCCAACTGTATCTTGACAATGTTGTTACGAATATCTTTGCGTATTGCGAGAATGATAAGTCAAGACACCCCGAATCTGCCACCCAACGTTTTAAAAGAGATATAATTTAATTGCTGTACCAAATAAAAGCAGATACCGTGTCGATAATGTTAACTCGAACTTATTGTTTGAACCGTTAACCAATCCGCAGACATGCATGGTACTTTCTCAATCCTATTTCTGCTTTGGCCAGCCCTACATTAATGGCTGGTGGACCTTAAAAATGGCAGCACAGAAAACAAATAAAGGAGGCAAGGTTTTTATGAAAGTAGTTATTGTTGGAGGTGTGGCCGGAGGAGCCAGCGCAGCAGCCAGGTTAAGGAGACTGAATGAAGATGCCCAAATAGTCATGTTTGAACGGGGCGAATACATATCATTCGCCAATTGCGGCCTGCCCTATTATGTAAGCGGGGTCATATCCAAGCGCAACAGCCTCTTGGTCCAGACGCCTAAAGCGATGAAAAGCCGTTTCAATATCGATGTTCGCACTTTGAGTGAAGTAGTGGCGGTTAAACCGGCCAGCAAAGAAGTAGAAATCAAAAATCTCAGCACCGGTGAGACTTACCTGGAGAGCTATGATTACCTGGTCTTGTCCCCGGGCGCTTCTCCGATTGTACCCAACATTCCCGGCGTCAATCTGGGTAATATTTTTACCATTCGCAACGTTCCTGACAGTGACATGGTCAAGGGTTATATTGATGCGGAACAACCAGCCAGTGCTGCGGTTATCGGGGCCGGTTTTATCGGTTTGGAAATGGCCGAAGTACTGTCAGCACGCGGGGTCGAGGTACATGTAGTCGAAGCCGCGGATCAGGTCATGGGCTTTGTTGACCGTGATATGGCGGCTATCGTGCATCAATACATGAAGAAAAAAGGTATTAAACTGCACCTAAACAGTCAAGCCAGCGGCTTCGAAGGGACCGATAAGGTAGAGGCAGTACGCTTGGCCGATGGAAGTTCGATCCCCGTCCAGATGGTGATCCTGGGCATTGGGGTCAAACCGGAGACAAAACTGGCCCGCGAAGCCGGATTATCGTTGGGTTCCACCGGGGGCATCCTGGTAAACGAATATTTACAGACATCCGATCCCTTCATCTATGCTGCCGGGGACGCTATCCAAGTCCATGATATTGTAACCGGACGCGACGCGCTGGTTCCTATGGCCAGCCCGGCTAACCGCCAGGGTCGCACCGTGGCTGACAACATCAGTGGACGGAAGATTAAATACAATGGGACTCAGGGTACGGGTATAGTGAAAATTATCGACCTGGTAGTAGGTGTCACCGGCGCCAATAGCAAGGTACTGAAGCAGCAGAATATCGATTTCAAAACCTGTCTGATCCATCCATTCCCCCATGCCACCTACTATCCGGGTGGAACCCAGATGACATTGAAGATACTTTTTGATCCCCAGAGCGGCAAAGTCTTAGGCGGCCAAATCGTCGGCCAGGAAGGGGTAGATAAACGCATCGACGTATTAGCTACCGCCATCCGGGCGGGTTTGACCGTTTTCGATCTGCAGGAACTCGAACTAGCCTATGCTCCCCCATTCTCCTCAGCTAAAGATCCGGTAAATATGGCTGCCTATGCTGCCGGCAATATTATTCGCGGCGATGTAGAAAGTGTGGATTGGGTACAGGTTCCTGAGATGGTGAAGAACGGCGCCTTCCTGCTGGACGTCCGGACTGAACGCGAGGTCGAAACCGGTTCTATCGACGGTGCTGCCAATATACCCCTGGATGACCTGCGCAGTCGCTTGAATGAGGTTCCAACCGACCGGCCGGTGGTGGTATCCTGCCAGGTAGGCCTGCGCTCCTACATTGCCAATCGCATTTTACGCCAGCACGGTTTCGATGTTAGAAATATCGCCGGGGGCTACAAGCTATATCAAATTTTGAAGGCTGATCGCCTCATATAAATTGGATTTTAGATTTAACACGTTATAAACCTTCCTGAAAGGGGGTGGGCATGGGGTACCTGATCAGAACATTTGAGAAGAACAGCACAAAATTCTCGGGAGGGAGGGAGCAGCCTTTTCAGTGCCGGCGCGGTCTCGGGCAAGCCTTAACCTAAATAGCCTTACTGAAGTAGGCCATAAAAATGGACAAAGAGTTACCTTTGGAATCATTGGAATACATTAGGGTACGCACACCCCAGAATGAACAGTATTATATGGGCTTGAAAGGCACCTTTGCCACCTTACTGGACAGCTGCTGCCGTAAACAGGCATTACCTGGCTTCTACAATTCAACCTTGCTGGCCGAGGCTTTGAGCGAGGGGGAATCACTGAATATACAGTTAGCCGGGGAAATGACAGACGAAGAACTGTTGTCATGCCTGGATGTCGCCATCAGGAATATCGGGGGGTTTCCGGTAGATAACAGCGACCGGGGCGACTTCTTTGTAGAAGTCACATGCTAAGCAAAATGTAATTTGAATTCATTAGTAGGTTTGGGAAGATTGCGAAGGGTTTTGTAGAGGAGGAGTGTCTTCATGGCGGTAAAAACAGCGGCGGAGTATATCGAGAGCGTAAAAGCCCTTAACCCCAAGGTTTATGTTGCCGGTAAGCGTGTTGAGAACATGTTGGAGAATCCTACTACCCTGTCAGTAATTCGTGCCACAGCCAAAGTCTATGACCTGGCCAACGATCCCCAACACAAGGAGGTCATGGTAGCCACCTCACACTTGACTGGAGAACCTATTAACCGCAACCTGCACGTAGCCAG
Source organism: uncultured Syntrophomonas sp. (assembly GCA_964584415.1). Classification (GTDB taxonomy): domain Bacteria; phylum Bacillota; class Syntrophomonadia; order Syntrophomonadales; family Syntrophomonadaceae; genus PHAA01. Next base: position 2,048 of record CAZOZX010000135.1, on the reverse strand, counting down.
GAGCAACTATGACCTGGATATGCGGGCTGAGATGGCCTTGCTCACCAGCCAGTATCTGGGAACATGCAATTATCGCTGCGTAGGTTGCGATACCCTGAATGCCCTGGCGGCATCCACCTGGGAAATGGATAAAGAATATGGAACCGAGTATAACCAACGTCTGAACAACTTTATAAAATGGGCCCAGGCCAATGACCTGGCTTGTTCAGGAGCAATCACCGACCCCAAGGGCGATCGTTTTAAACGCCCCGGGGAGCAGGATGACCCGGATATGCATCTTCGGGTAGTCGAGAAACGAGACGATGGAATCGTGGTCCGGGGAGCCAAGGTAAGCCAGAGCGGAGCCATTGGTGCCCATGAAACCATAGTACTACCGGGGGGAGCCCTTAAACCCGGTGAGGAACAGTTCGCAGTAGCATTCGCCCTGCCTAATGGTACACCAGGCATCACCTATATCTGTCAATACACCCCCTACACAGCTGAACGCGAAGCAGCCGAGAGCATTGAAGAACTGGGCAATCCTGAATTTGGACAACGCGAAACTTCAACCATTGTCTTTGACGATGTTTTCATTCCCTGGGAAAGAGTCTTCCTGTGCGGTGAAACCAAATACTGCGGCCGCTTGGTAGCCCGCTTTGCTAAAACCCATCGCATGAATTGCGGCGGAGCTTGTAAGGTTGGCTATTGTGATCTTATCATCGGTGCCAGCAAACTGGCCAGCGAATATACTGGCCTGCAGAAAGTACCTCATATCCAAGAGAAGTTGATCGATATGGTCAGGATCAGTGAAACCTCCCATGCCTGCGCCATCGCGGCAGCGGCCAAAGGTGTTGAGGAACCGGCTGGTTCAGGCGTGTTTATGCCAGATGATCTCTTCGGCAATGTGGCCAAGCTGAATATAGCCCACGGTTTCTGGGAGATCATGAAGATGGCCGGTGATATCGCGGGCGGCGGCGTGGTCACTATCCCCAGCGAACGTGATCTGAATAATCCCGAGATTGGTGATTATGTGAGGAAATATTTCAAGTCGGCTGCTCCCGCCGAACAGCGCCTGCGGGTTATTAAGTTCCTTCAAAACTGGGTAGCTGGATTGCATGGAGCCGGAACCTGGCATGGAGCTGGTTCTCCCCAGGCCCAACGGGTCGCGATCCAGATGCTGACCGATTGGGAGGCCAAGAAGAAATTGGCCAAGAACCTGGCCCACATTAAGGATTAGCCCAACCCCGCCAAACTCATATATATTTTTTTAGCCCGTTTTCTCCGAAAAGCTGAAAACGGGTTTTCTTCTGCCAGGGCTCACCTCTTTATCAGCGCTGTATGACCCAGCCTGTGCTACGCATTGGTGGATACCTGGAGCAACACAATTTTCAAACGCAATCTTAAGTGCAAATAGTAATAAAAAAGACTGCGGTGATGTATTTTGCATTAAAATTATAGTATCTTGTTCCAATGTTTGGTGAAGGGAGGACCATCATATGGCAGAGGAAAACCTGGTATTAATGGAAAAGTCGAACGGGATCGCCTGGATAACCATGAACCGTCCTGAAGCTCTGAATGCTCTAACCCTAGGTATGATCAATGGTTTAACGGATGCAGTTATTACCGCCGATAAGGATCCCGAGGTTGGAGTAATCGTAATCACCGGGGTAGGCCGGGCCTGGTGCACCGGTCTGGATCTGAAAGCCCTGGGCCAGATTCAGTTCAAGGGCGGAGCAGTAGGGCCGGAGATCGATAAGTGCGGGCGGGCCTTTATTGACGCCGTACAGACCGCCTCCAAAGTAGTTATCGCCATGGTTAACGGCTGGGTTTTCACCGGCGGCTTTGAATTATTGCTATGCACCGATATAATAATTGCTTCTGAGGAGGCTCAGTTCGGCGATACGCATTGCAAGTTCGGGATACGGCCCAGTTGGGGGATGAGCCAGCGCTTGCCCCGAATAATTGGTATAAACCGGGCCAAGTACCATACTTTCACCGCCCAGAATATAACCGCTCAGCAGGCTAAGGAATACGGTTTGGTAAGCATAGTCGCTCCTGCCGACCAACTG
>CAZOZX010000134.1:0-5137 GCA_964584415.1 uncultured Syntrophomonas sp. | reverse complement strand
ACAATGTAAGTACCAATACCTTTATTAAGGAGGTTAAAATCATGGCTAATTTTGCACAGAGGGTAATGAAGGCAACCAAAAATTATACTGTAATGGATTTTGGCTGTTTAAAGATTGCGGTACTTTGCGCCGGTATTTTGCTGGGAGCATACTTCCCTGTATTTTTCTCGGGCTACTCCATATGGCTATGGATAGCTTTAATCTTTTCCTGGCTCTGGATTATGTATCGCACCTTCTTTAGATTTGTTCGTTAAAGAGGTTAACTCATGGATCAAATAACCACAAACTTTTTCTGGTTGATGTTGTTAGCTACGGCGGTGGCTATGTTGGGCCGTTTCATAAAAATCCCGTTCACTATTGCCCTGGTTTTATGCGGACTAGGGGTAGGTTTATTGGGTTTGCTGCCGGGTATTCATCTTAATCCGGATTTGCTGTTTGCCCTTTTTTTACCCCCAATTCTCTTCGACGCCGGCATCAACATTAACCTGGATCTGCTTAAAAAACAGTGGTTCCCTATAGCCGTCTTTGCAGTACTGGGAACTATCATCGCTACATTTGTCGTGGGTGGCGCAGTATACTATATAGTCGGTCTGCCCTGGCTGGCAGCCTTGCTTTTCGGTGCGATTATTTCACCTACCGACCCTATCTCCGTTTTGGCTATTTTTAAAGAAGTAGGCACCGACGAGCAGTTATCGAACCTGATTGAGGCAGAGAGCCTTTTCAATGACGGTGTGGCCGTGGTGCTCTTTATCATTATTTCAGGGTTACTATCTGGAGGTGATTTGAATCCATCGTCAGCAGTGTTCTCATTTATCACTACTATTGGCGGAGGGGCCCTAATCGGCCTGGTCATCGGAGGAATTGCATCCCGCATTACCCGGGAATACGATGATCACCTGGTGGAGGTAATGCTGACTACGGTAGTGGCCTTTGGTTCATATTTGGCGGCAGAACATTTTCATGTATCGGGTGTTTTCGCTGTAGTGGCGGCAAGTTTAGTGGTAGGCAACTACGGGATGACCAAGGGAATGAGTGTCATCTCTCAGGTAGCTGTTCTCTCCTTCTGGGAATATATTGCTTTTGCGGTTAATTCAGCCGTATTCCTGCTGGTCGGGTTGGAAGAATCATACATAACCTTGGGTTTAACCGGATTATTGGTATTCGTGGCTATCTTGGCAGTGCTGCTCGGCCGGGCTGTATCAGTATACGGACTGGGAGGGCTATTGAATCTGATTGGCCCCAAAATTCCTGTCTCATGGAGACACCTGCAAGTCTGGAGCGGTTTAAGAGGGGCTCTCTCCATGGCCATGGTTTTGGGCTTGGATCCAGCTTTGCCTTATCGCAGCCTTCTCATAAACATGACCTTTGCAGTAGTTCTATTCTCCCTGGTTCTCCAGGGTATGACCATTAAACCATTGTTAAAATGGCTGGGTATAATTGCTGAGCCCCAAGAGCAATATGAGGCAAACAGTTAATGATATTTTATAAACTCAGGTCACCATCAATTATGATCAGGCCGGCCATGTGGAGAAGAATTGGTTTTATCTCCGGAGCCTGGTTTTCGCTGGTGATTATGTGCAGGTAGTCACCGGCAACAATCCTGGTATCGCCACTGGGAATAATCTCTTCCTCACCACGCTTGATACTGATCAGCAAACAATTGCGCGGCCACCTGGTATCCTTGATCATTTTCCCATCCAACTGTGAACCCAAGCTTACCACCACTTCGAGTACCGTATTGCCGTTCTCAGACAAGTTGGCAGTGCCATTGGAGCGTTTTGCAAGAAGCCGGTGCAGCAAGGTATCATAGATAGGTTTCGAATTCATAAGATCAGCCACAATATAGGCGGTCATGGATACGGTTATAAGAGCCGGTAGATGTTCGAAGGATCCTGTCATCTCGGTTATGAGAATACTGCCGGTAATCGGGGCTTTGACAACGGCCGTAAAAAAAGCAGCCATGGCGAAAACCACAAAGTTGTTACCAAACATGATATCAACCTGCAAGAACTTAATCACCACCTGGCCAAATACCCCTCCGATCAAGGCGCCTATCACCAGCATAGGCATAAAAATACCGCCCGGCACGCCAGATCCGTAGCTCACCAGGGTTAATCCCAACTTGACAATAACCAGCATAATTAACATCGATAACAGGTATTGATTATTCTGAAGCCCATCAATCAACCCCTGTCCTCCGCCTAAGACCTGGGGAACCCACAAACCCACGGGAATAGTCAGCAATAACGGAAATAAAATGCGCCATCGAGAAGGGATGATTTTTTGCCATTCATAGAGATGCAAACTTTTAAGCAGGCTCCAGTTGAAGACCAACCCCAAGATTCCGGTAATCAATCCCAGCAGCAATAACAAACCAATATAATTCATAGGCAGGACCGGCAAGGTATGAAAATCGAAAATAGGCTGGATTCCAAAGAAATGCCGCGATACGTAATCGGCGGTCAACGATGCGGCCATTGCCGATAGCAGTACTGGGGGGGAAAAGTTTTTATGTAATTCCTCCAGCCCAAATATTACTCCCGCCAGGGGGGCGTTGAAAGCTGCCGCCAACCCCGCACTGGCTCCACTGGTCAGAAGAATTCTCTCTTCAATCTTAAATCCGCCCAGCAGCCGGTTTACACCCTGCCCAACTGCGGCTCCCAATTGAATCGAAGGTCCTTCCCTGCCCAGTGACAGGCCAGAGCCGATGGCCAAAATTCCTCCGATAAATTTCCACCATAGTACACTCAGCCACTTCATATTAAGCTGCCGGTGAACAGCACCTTTTACCTGGGGTATGCCGCTGCCGCTGATCATCGGTTCTATTCGTACAATTTTGTCCAATAGCAAGGCAATAAGGACCAGAGCCAGAATCCAGAGCATGGTCATCCAGTATTCATGATTGCCAAGGTATGTGTAAAGAATCTCGAGCCAGACTGTGGCCAGCTGCAACAGGTATCGAAACGCTACAACTATGACCCCGGTGATCAGGCCGATCAATATTCCCTCAAAAAACAAGCGCACCCGGAAGCGGCGTTTGTGCAGCAGTCCCTCCAGGGCACCATGTCGTTGAAACATAGCAATTCTCCCCACCCATGATTATCTGCCTTGTCCATTATATACTACCGGGGTCATAAGGATAACAAATTAAAAACCGTCAAATCCTCATGACGGTTTTAGAAATAGTTATCAGTTATGCTGACGCCTTAGGTGCTGCCGGTAGTATGACTTCAACCACTGCACCACCCGAGGCTGCATTATAAATCCTGATAGAGCCGGAATGTTCGGCAACGATTTTCTCCGCAATGGTCAACCCCAGCCCTGAACCAGACGGTACCCCGCTGTAAAAATAGTCAAAAGCGTGCTCCAGGTCGGTTGGAGAAAAACCGGTACCATCATCGGCAACATCTATCTTGATTTTGTCATCGCTTTCAATGAAGAGAGAACGGACAATAACCTTATCGCGAGCATGGCGGACACCGTTGGACAACAAATTCACCATGAGACTGTGGAGCTTGTCCCAATCCCCGACAACTAATGTTCCATGCGGTATATAGGTTTCGATAAGTATTCCCCTTTCCAGGGCATACCCCCCAACTGTATCCAAAACCTGTTCCAGGATGTAGGTCAGATCATGGGGCAGAAAGTAGGGACTATGGGGCTGGTCCAGTATGGTGAGATCAATTATATTTTCCACTACATTTTTTAAGCGCAGGCTCTCCTTGTGAATAATATCTAAGGCATTTTCCAACTCTGGACCAGTAAATATTCCATCCCGAATCCCTTCTGCATAACCATTGATACTCATCAGGGGCGTTTTGAGCTCATGGGAAGCGTTCTGAAAGAAACTGCGCATACTCTCATCGTAACCCTTCAGCTGATCAGACATCTGGTTGAAAGCCAGGGCTAGCTGAGCCAGTTCGTCGTCGGATTTTAACTCCAGACGCTGATCAAACTGGCGATTCCCTACTGCCTGGGCAAAATCCTCCAGTGAACGAAGGGGTTTTACCAAATAGCGAATCAAGAAAAAAGCAATTACCAGGGCTATCAGCAAGGCGGCTAAAAGGCTGCCGAACATCATTAACAAAGTCTCCCGGTACATTCCCTGAAGGGTGCTTATGGAAACGAATGTCAATATGGTGTCGCCGCTGCTCACGGGCACTTCCACGGCTAGATAATTTTCGGTTTTAAAAATATTGGCCCGGCTGCGATCAAAATTTCCATCTTGCCTTAAAATATCGGGAAGTTGACTCACCGCCTGTCCTACTATAAACTGCTGGGGCCGGCTGCTGTGAACAATAAGATCTTCGGCGTCAATCCATAGAAAATCGCTTTCGACCGATCGCCCCAGTAAAAGTATGGTCCAGGGTAGTTTTTGGCCTTGCAGCGGTAATGAGCCTGTTCCGATTGTATAGGCTATTTCCCAAGCCTGCTTTTCCAGGCCAATTTCGGCACGTCTTTCCAATACCCCGACCAACATGGGGTAAAATGCCAGGGCTGTTACCAGGAATGTGAATACCACCACGCTCAGGTAACTGATTAATATTTTAGTAGAGATGCTTTTCCACTTTACCATCTAACCGGTAACCATACCCCCATATAGTCTGAATGTTGGTCTCCGAACCATTTTCATTAAGCTTGCGGCGCAACCGTTTAATCAGGTCATCAACGGCCCGTTCACTTCCTTCGTAATCATAGCCCCAGATGCGGTCAATCAATTCCTGTCGGTTAAAAGTGCGTTGCGGGTACTGGGTCAACAGCTCTAGAAGTTCATATTCTTTAGAAGAAAGAGCCAACTCCTGGCCGTTGATTAATACCAACCGGTCTGCGGGTATCAATTTTAGGTTTCCGGCTAATAAATATTTCTTCGGGTCGGGCGGAACCATAGTGCGGCGGAATACGGACCGCACCCGAGCTACTAATTCACGGGGACTAAATGGTTTGGGCAGATAATCATCCCCGCCTATTTCCAAACCCATGATACGATCCAAAGCTTTGCGGCGGGCTGATATAAAAATTACCGGGATCCCGCTGCGTTGGCGTAGTTCTCGGCAGAATTCCAGTCCATCCTGGCCCGGCAGCATTATATCAAGTATCAGCATGTCAGGATAGCCAGAATCCAAACGCTCAGCCATCT
>CAZOZX010000133.1:0-5167 GCA_964584415.1 uncultured Syntrophomonas sp. | reverse complement strand
GACAAGTTGGCCAAAGCCCAAATTGGCCCGGGCCGCTCCAGGTCCTTTTCAGTTCTTATGTGTTTAATAACTGTATACAGCCAACCTTCGATCTCCCAACATTCCAGCCGCGCCTCTTGCACCATCCGTTCAAGCTCATGATCGATGGCTTTTTTCCGGGCTTGCCAACGCTCTTCTGCTAAATCGGCGGGCGTAGGCTTTCTGCGCTCCCGGCCTTTTATCCCCATCCGTTCCGCCAGCTGAACGATTGCTTCGCGATTGGATAAGCCGTGTCGAAGTGCGTATAAATCTATAACATCACCATGTACATGGCATCCGTAGCAAGTAAATCTCTGTTTGGAAGTATCCAGGCAAAAAGAAGGGTGCTTTTCAGAATGGACTGGACAGCAGGTCCACCAGTAGCGTCCATGATGGGTAAGCGCCTGGCCGGGAAAGCATATCCCGAACGAATCCTTTATATCCAGTTGGCTCTTAATGTCATCGATAATTGAAATACCGGCCAAACTCAGCTCTCCTCCTTCCGCCGCCGGGACGGCTGCCAGGTCCATTCGACTTGTTATCATCGCCCAATGCTTATATAATAAGGTTTAGGTCAATTTATATCAAATCATACATCGCGTTTGACCGCGGCCACTGGGAGCTTTGAGCCCTCTGTATTTTATAGGGGTTTCGTTTGACCCGCAAAGAATGAAAGGGAGAGTGGAGTTGTACAGCCTGATTATCTACGAAGACCATGAAATCCTGACGGTTGATGAGGTGAGTGTGACCGTACCCGTCTTTTTTGCCGCATCTACCTCTTTGGATTTCCTGCGCCGTTTAAAGAAACCTTGGCGAAGCGGAATGGAAGAGGACGATGGACAGGTTTGGGTTGACAAGGATCTTGATTTTCAAAACCGCCTGTTGGCACAGCCAGTTACTGGGGAGCAAGACAAGCTGTCGGAGGATGAATCTCCCCAGGATCATATATCGCAGGGATGGAGCTGGCCCCGGATTGGCGACATCGAACTCACCATCACCTTTGATTACGACGGTGCGGATAAGCCATACAAAATGCCGCGGGAGCTGGCCCGCAATCGGACAGCCAAGCCTTTCTTCCATACCGATGCAGAGTTGGTGAGTCTTCGAACTGCCGTGGATAACTGGCTGGTGCCCCGGGTAGGGGAAAGGCGCCCCCATACTTACCTTAAACCGAGCCAACAGATGCTGACTGATTCGGTTCAGATACCCGATGATCCGGATATACATAAGCGGCTGGCCGCCATCCAGGGTGAATATGGATTCGAGACAGTTGATGATCAATTTCGGTCTTTGTGGCTCCAGACGTATATGGAGGGAACATTCCGCCACCGTACCAGATCAGTCAGCGGCGAGATCATCATAACCACCGACGGGCGCAGCCGCAAGCAGCAGGGCAAACTATACCAAAGCGAGAGTTTCCTGGCCCTGGCCTGGATAGAGATCTTGTGGGCGCTTGAACACGACATCTATGCCCGAATATGCCAAAACTGCGGGGCGGTTTTCCGCATCGGCGGGCCTTATACACGCAAGGCCTACCTGTGTTCTCCCACTTGCCGCCAGGTACATCGCACCGAGAAAATGGGCGGCCCCGAAAAAATGCGCGAGTACAACCGCTTACATAAGCAAATCTCCCGTCAGCGTCATCGATGCAGGTGACCGGCTTCCTTTCCACAACGGTTGGCTTCTGCTAAAATGTACATAAATTGGGCTGGCGCTTTGGGCCGGCGGGTAAAATAAAAAAGGGCCAGGGAGGGTTCAGAGTGGACATAAATGGTATATGGTTTATCCTGATCGGTATTTTGATCTCCGTCTATTTGTATCAAGCCAGTTATGAATTCGGGGTAGGCATGCTGACCACTACGGTAGGAAGAAATGAAAAAAGCCGCCGCCAGATTGCCAACACCATAGGACCGGTATGGGGCATTAAGGAGTTATGGCTGCTGGCTACCATGGCAGCGGTTTTTTATGCATTCCCCGGCTGGTGGTCAGTCCTGGCCGCCGCGTTTGGAATTATTTTTTGGATTATATTGTTAGCCGTGATTGTACGCATCGTTGCGCTCAATCTTTATCTTAACGCTGACGGCGGGGCAGCAAGGATACTGAGATATACTCTATTCTTCTGCAGCGTGCTGATTCCCCTGCTGCTGGCCCTGGTGCTGGCCAATCTGATTGGCGGTCTGCCCATCGATGAACAGTTTGCCTATAGCGGCAGTCGGGGCAAACTCTTTTCCCTGCCGGCCCTGGCATTTGCACTGATGTCCCTGGCCTTTTGTATTTACCATGGTGCGGTGTACCTGACCTCTACCCTGGACGAACCGTTATGGCGCTACGCCTACCAGAAGGCTTTTTTGTGGGGCCGCTTCAGCCTGGTGTTCGCTGGAATGACTACTATTGCGGCGGTTTACCAGACTGACATTTTCAAACGCATATTCCCGTCGGTTTTGGTCCTGCTGGCCCTGTTAAGCCTGGTGGGTTCCTCATACCTGCTGGCACAATCCTATAACCGCCGCGCTTTCTCGTGCAACGGCGGAACTATTTTGATTACGATGGCTGCTTTATTCTTTGCCCTCTATCCCCGGCTGATGGTGTCAACCATCGATCCCGCTTTTAGCCTGACTCTCAGTAATGTCGCAGTTGGCTCCGGCAACCGCTTGATTGGTTTGCTGGTCTTGATAATTCTCCTGGTGGGTATTTTCGTCTGGCGGCGCCGCTCCGCCCGGAATTCCTTCCATCTATCCTAACATGGACAACAAAAAATCCGCCGTAAGGGCGGATTTTTTATTTTTGGAGATTTAATTGGGGCGATTTTTTGTCCTTTGTCCTCTAGTCAGTAAACCATTGAGTCACGTAGAGATCATTGCCTTGCTGGTAGAACCCCAGTCCCACTTTGCCGTAAGCCGGGCTCAGGATATTGGCCCGATGACCTGCTGAGTTCATGAAGGCCGTGTGAGCCCGGTCAACGCTTTGATTACGAGCGATATTCTCACCTGCCGCACGATAGGTTATGCCCAGGCTCCCCATCATGGCAAAAGGATCCCCATAAGTGGGAGAGGTATGACTAAAATAATGATTTATGGCCATATCTTTGGACTTTAGATTAGCTCCACTAGATAAGCGGCTATTCAGGATCAATGGCTTCAGGTGGTTTTTAGAGCGCTCAGCATTGATCAAATTCAACATCTGAGTAGCCATATCGCCGGCAGATGGTTTGATTACCCCAGCCCGGCTGGGATTTACATTGGTCGGGTCTTGTTTAGCGGCTTTGGTTTCGGTATTGGGAGTGGTACTTCCCTGCCCAGACGGTGCGGATGCTCCGGCAGGTGGACTGGTCTGATTTATCGGCTGGTCTGGTACGACCGCAGGCTGATCAGGTTGGGGTTGGGAATTAAGGTCCTGTGAGATGGTGGGACTATCTGCCGGGACCTCGTTGAGACCCGGATATATTTGGACGCTATGTAAGAGAATAAATCCCAGCCAGACCGCAAAGCAAGCAGCAATAAGTCTTTTTGTCATTCTGACCTCCTGGTTGGCTCCTGTTGGTTCAAGTTACCTCTAATCTTAACATTAACCACATGTTTAGCCAACCTCTTAGATCAAAACAACTCTCATCGCCACCATCCCATGACTACTTTAATATACCCGCTTTGCGTGCCACTCTCTGCCAGGACCGGCATGAGCTGGCCATAACCTCGGGCTGATTTATGGAAAGCAGCTTACTGTCCTTCATCAGAATGACTCCATCTACTATCGTGCAATATACATCGCTGGCCTGCACCTGGTACACCAACTGTGAGTATACATCAGCCGCTTGAATGGGCCAGGTATGCCACTGGTCCAGGCTAACGACAGCAATATCAGCTTTCTTGCCTACTTCTAAACTGCCCAGTTCATCCTCTTTACCCATAGCCCGGGCTCCCCCCAGGGTAGCCATTTCAAATACCAGTGGGGCCGGCATGGCGGTCGGTCCGTATTGGGGTTTGTGAATCAAGGCGGCCAGCCGCATCTCCATGAACATGTTCAGATTATTATTACAGGGGGCGCCATCTGCTCCTAAAGTTATATTACCCCCTAATCGGGCCAGCTCCGGTATAGGCGCAAATCCCGAGGCCAATTTCAGGTTGCTGGACGGGCAATGGGCCACGTTTACTTGCCGTTTAATCAGGATATGCTTTTCTTCCTCGCTTAAGTGGATACAGTGGGCCAAAATCAGTCGTTCGTTGCAGAAGCCCAGCTGATCCAGGTAAACAATATTGGACTGGCCTGTTTGGCTTTCTACCAGGGCGGTTTCCTTGTGGTTCTCCGAGGCATGGGTATGAATGGGTATCTTATACTGCGCAGCCAGAGCTGCAACCTGCTGCAGCAGTTCTTCGGTACAAGAGGGGACAAAACGCGGACAAAAGGCGTAGTGTAAACGGCCACCCGCTTTACCTTCCCAGCGCTGCATCAGGTCCAGGCTCTCCCGCAGGGAGGCCTCGGTTTCTTCATACAGAGGTGAGTCTGGCTCCAGCCTGGAATCGATCATGCACTTGCCGCCCAGGTAACGAATCCCGGATTGCTCGGCGGCCGTGAAAATAGAGTCGGTATGGTTAACTGTGCCCATGTCAATGATCGAGGTGGTGCCACCGCGGAGCAGTTCCCCGCATCCCAGCAGCGCCGAATCATAAACCGATTCTTCATCGTGAGCGGCTTCCAAAGGTAATATCCGTTGATTGAGCCAATCCAACAGTTCCATATCATTGGCCGATCCCCGGAACAGGGTCTGGCACAAATGGACATGGGTCTGGATGAGCCCGGGGATAACCAGTCGGCCGCGGGCATCGATAACCTGATCCTCCGGCGTAACCGCCACTTTGCCGATGGCAGCAATTCTGTCATCCACTATCGAGAGGTCAGCCTCTATGACCTCCCGGCCCGGATTCATGGTAACCAGGGTTCCCCCCTGTATAACAATGGCCATAATTGCCTCCTTAAAGTCGGTATTCCCACCCAGCGGTAATGTCTGGTTCACCAGGCCTTTAGCAGCCATACCAGCCGGTTATTTCGAGTTGAAATAATGCTGCTATCAGTATATAATACTCTTTGTATCATTAGAACATGCGGATGTGGTGGAACTGGCAGACACGCTGGATTTAGGTTCCAGTGGGTAATT
>CAZOZX010000132.1:0-5226 GCA_964584415.1 uncultured Syntrophomonas sp. | reverse complement strand
ATAACCAATTGATTCGAAAACATAAGCCAGTAAGGCACTGCCCTGTATTGCCTGGAGGACTGTATGAGGAGCGAGGAACAGCCCTTGATATAGGCTGCGTTTATTATCCAAGCTGGCCCCAAGTGCTTTGCCTAGTCCCGGAGCTGTCAATTGATAGGCAACCTGCTCAACCAAATCCTGCCGACCCGCAATATATCCACCTGATGGGGCTAAACCGCCGCCGGGATTTTTTATCAGAGAGCCTGCCAGAAGATCAGCACCGACTGCAGATGGTTCATGTTTGTCAGTAAATTCACCATAGCAATTATCGACAAAAATTATAGTTTCAGGATTAGCCGCCCTAATTGTTTTTACCAATTCCCCGATGTCGGCTACTCTTAAGGCTGGCCTCAGATTATAACCGCGCGAACGCTGGATCAATGCCACCCGAGTATTGGCGTTGATCATGGCGCCAATGTTATCATGATCAGGTTTCATCAGCTTGTCCAAAACGGCTTCCTTATAAACGATACCACGCTCCACCAGGGTACCTTTGGCTGGAGAATCTTGACCGATTACCTTGCATAGAGTGTCGTAAGGGCGTCCTGCAACCGATAAAAGCTCATCACCAGGTTTGAGTAACCCTGACAGACAGGCTGAAATTGCGTGGGTGCCGGAAACAATCTGCGAACGAACCATGGCATCATCTGTTTGGAGAATTTCTGCATAAATATTTTCCAACTCATCGCGGCCTATATCGCCATAGCCATAACCTGAGGATGGGCTGAAGTAACTTTCCCGGACTCTATGCTTCTGAAAAGCCTTAAGCACTTTGAGCTGGTTGCAGTAAGCAATATCCGCCCAATGTGCAAAGATGTCGCGGAGTGCCTCCTCTCCACGGCTTATCAAACTAAGGGTATCCAATATATTCCCTACTTTCTGAGATAAGTATTACTGCATCATTATGGGATCCTATAATTCTGTGTCGTCGGGCAGATCGATCTCCTCCACGGTCATAAGTTCTTTGCGGGTAAGAACGCTGGCATCAACAATCCGCAGTGCCTGCAATCGTATTGATTTCTCCACCAGGTTACGGACATAACGCGCATTGCCGCTGTGAGGATGACGCCTTCTGACAAATTCATCAAGTTTGGATTTTAAACGCCAGCGGCATTTACTGCTGAGTTCATAATCCCGCTCCGTATACATTTGGATAGCGATCCGAAATAATTGATCACTTTCATAATCGGCAAAATCGATCTGAAGAGGAAAACGGGAGCGTAATCCGGGATTGGAGCGGATAAAACTATCCATCTCCTGGCAGTATCCAGCTAAAATAACGACCAGATTATTGCGCTGATCTTCCATCGATTTTACCAGGGTTGCGATTGCTTCTTTACCGAAATCCTTTTCACCGCCCTGGGCCAGGGTATATGCTTCATCTACGAAGAGAACTCCTCCCATGGACTTTTTAATAATCTCTTTGGTCTTCTGGGCGGTGTGGCCAATATATTCACCTACCAGATCCGCTCGTTCCGCTTCCACCAAATGACCGCGGCTGAGGATGCCTATATCTCGATAAATGCTGCCCATGATCCTGGCTACGGTGGTTTTACCGGTTCCAGGATTACCCTTGAAGATGGCGTGTAATACGGTTGGATTTGATTTTAGCCCGTTGGCATCCCGTTGCTTCTGAATTAAAGAAAATGCGGTTATTTCAGCAATGGTTTTTTTGACTGTCCTTAGCCCGATTAATTGTTCCAGATCATTAAAAGCGTCAGTTTTGGCAAAAGCTTGTGGTGCGGATATATCACCAGCAGTATTCCCCCCGGCAACGATATCATTTTTAAATCGCATCGATATTTCCATATCTATCACCATTTCCCCATTCTAATCTCATCTATATATATGAAAAAAAGACCGGAGTGGTGACACAGTATATACGCTTTTATTGCCGTAACGATTGCAATTATGTTTATAATCGGTTAAATATCATTGCCAAAATAGCAAAATAAAACCCCCCGGAATCCAAACCAGGGGAGTTTTGCTATGTTATATATTGTTTGAATTAGGCCTTTTCAATTTCCGGTTTGGCTTCCATGGCCAGTATGGTAATGGGTTTTATGGGAGCCACCGTGGAAATAGCATGTTTGTACACCAACTGCTGTTTTCCATCCAGCTCTACCACCACCGTGAAATTATCAAATCCTTTTACCATCCCTCTTATTTGAAATCCATTTACCAGGTAAATGGTGACCAATATTTTGTCTTTCCTCACTTGATTCAGATAAGCATCCTGTAAGTTGAATTGACCTTTGTTTAACAAGGTTCTAGCCTCCACTCCATTTTAGGTTTGTCAACTTTACCAATGGTATGATTATATTCTACGCCTTTAAGAATTGTCCATCCATAAATTCACAAATTTTTTTAACTATCAGGTCAGAGCTATTATAATCCGCCACATTGATCCATGTAATACGTTGGTCTTTTCTGAACCAGGTGTACTGACGCTTAGCGTAACGTCTGGTTTCTTGCTTGATGGTTTCAATCATCTGAAGATAGTCAACTTCTCCATCCAGATAAGCTCCCACCTGTTTGTATCCCAGAGCCTGCATGGAATTCATAGTCCTATCATACCCTAGTTCGCGCAACCTTATCACTTCATCGACCAGCCCATCTGCGATCATCTTATCAACTCTTTCCCCGATACGGACATAAAGCAGTGATCGCTCCAGATAAAGTCCAACCGCGGCCAGGTGATAAGTGTTTTGCTGCCTGGTTTGCAGTGATGTGAATGACTGCCCGGTAAGGTCATATACCTCCAGAGCGCGGATAATTCTTTTTTTATCATTGGCGCCGACTTTAGCAGCATACTCAGGGTCGACTTTCTGCAATTGGTCAAATAGATCTGCTAACCCTTTATCCGCACATTCTTGTTCCCATTTTTGGCGGGCTGGCTGCAGGGCTTCCACTGGGAAAAAATTATAGTTATCCACTACCGCCTGATAATACAACCCGGTCCCACCCACCAATAACGGGAGTTTTCCCCGGGTGGTGACGGATTTGATTAAATCCACAGCACGTTGCTGATAATCCGCAACCGTGAAGTTGTTTGATGGCTCGACAATATCGATTAGATGGTGCGGTACCCGGCTGCGCTCTTCTTCGGAGGCTTTAGCGGTTCCGATATCCATCCCCCGGTAGATAGCCATTGAATCACAGGAAATAATCTCTGCATCGATGGCTTCTGCCAAACGAACCGATATATCAGTTTTACCTATGGCCGTAGGACCAACCAAAGCGCCTAATTTTAACATAAATATCTCCCGTTTTGCTTCTAGCTTTATACTTCCAGTACTCCATATGTTATGGGATTGTGCCTGCTTCCGCTGATCCTCTTCAAATTCAATCGTTCGATTTCTCCGCCTGAAGCCTGGGTTTTCATAACTACCCTACGGCGGGCTACCCGCGCAGCTGAAATTATTGTTTCACTGTCAATGGGGGTTGGATTGGCCAGTTTGCGTAAAGGATTAAGAGGCTTGCTCTTAAGTAAAGGGTGTTCAAACATAGGATCGAAATAAACCAGATCATAAGACTGTTCCGGTAATTGGCTTAAATACTCCCGGTGGTTGTAATTAAGAACCTCGATACGGTTTATAGCCTGGTTTAACCAGCTCATTTGGCCTTGATAGATTCTCATTCCCCAGCCAATCACAGCCGCCACCGCCTTTTCGGATTCGAGCCCGGTTATGCGGCCGGTTTGAGAGAAATAAGAGGCTACAATGGCGTCCGCGCCCATTCCCAGAGTACAGTCCAAAAAGCTCCATCCCGGTTCCAGGCGGCAGGCTTTTATCATTAGATCTTCCTGGTTCTGTTTACGATATGCGGCAATCCTGTTTTTGGCCATGCTGGGGTGGAAAAAAAGCTTCTCGCCACCAAAATACAGCACTGGACCTGTACTTTCCCAAACCACTATCCCATCTGCGCCGTTTTCGTGAGCCAATCTCTCCAATCCCAAGCGCCGTCTCGGAACATACCTGAAACCGGTAGAAGTTAAGAATTGATTCAACAGGGGGCTTATTTCATCGACCGACTGGGTAGTGGTGACAATTATATGCATATTTATATCCTTTTGAAACGTTTTTCTATGTCCTGACGTTTCAGCTCGATCAAAGTGGGGCGGCCATGGGGACAATTCTTGAAGTCCTGGGTGTGTAAAAGATCGTTTATCAGCAGGACCATTTCTGCTCGGGAGAGACATTCGCCCGCTTTGATAGCTTGCTTACAGGCCATTAAGGCATAGATTTCATCTTTTAGATCCAGTGACTGTTGCGATGCAATAAGATCCAGACTGTCATTTATAAAAGCAACCTCCTGCCCTTGTAATTCAGGCGGTGCGGCTCGAAGAGACATGGCATTGGGACCGATCGGTTCCAAATCAAACCCTAATTGTTCAAATATCGCCAAGTTCTTTTCCAGAATATCAATAGCGGCACTGGATAAGTCAAAAGCCTGTGGAAAGGCCAAAACCTGGCCCTGATTGTTCTGCTTTTGTCCCAATTCCCGCAAACGATTAAACAATATTCGTTCCTGGGCGGCATGCTGGTCTACCAGCCATAAAATATCACCCTGCTCAACCAGTATGTAGCCGTCAAAACATTGGCCTATAACTACAAAATCCCGGTCTGCAGCAGCATGGGCAACGCCTGGTAAGATATTGACCTGGCTGTCCCCACGGTATCTATCAATAGCCTGGAGCCCTTCTTCAGCCACCAATATTTTACTATTCTCATATAACCCTATTTGACGGGAGTAAACTGGCGGAAAAGCATAAGTGTTGGTCCTGACCGGGGTCTCATTGACCACTGAAACACCAGCAATATTTGAACCAGTAAGCCTCGCCTTAACAGCCTGGCTGACTATATGAAAAATGACTTTATCATCGTGAAATCGGACCTCGGTTTTTTGCGGATGTACATTAACATCCACCTCTTCCGGGGATATAGTTATAAATAGAAAAACCGCAGGATATTCCCGCGCCAGCAAAGTACCACGGTAGCCTTCGTCGACCGCCCGAGCTAACAGGGGACTTTTTATCAAACGGTTATTTACGTAAAATACCTGGTTTTTACGGTTAAGGCGCCGAAAATCAGGGCGCGATATCAATCCCTGTACCTTGAATTTTTCGCCATTCCAATCCATGTCCATAAAATTATCGGCGAAATTTTGTCCATAGATAGCTACAAT
>CAZOZX010000131.1:0-5487 GCA_964584415.1 uncultured Syntrophomonas sp. | reverse complement strand
CACCGGGTTCCGGCTCTTCCACCCCTCCATTAAAAAAGAAGGTCAGGTGAGCGTACTTCTCCGTCTCAGCTATCCGCAGCTGTTTAAGTCCTTGCTGGGCTAACACTTCCCCCAGGGTATTTTCAAGGTTCTGAGGAGTAAATGCCACCGGCGCATCCAGATCTACATCATATTGGGTCATACAGGTGTAATGTGTATTAGGCCACATACGCCGATTAAAACGTTCCATATCTTGATCGACCAGGGCATGGCTGATCTGGCGGGCCCGATCGGCGCGGAAATTGAAAAATATAATACTGTCCCCGTCTTTAATAGTAGCAACCGGTTGGCCCTGGCCATCCACTATCACCGCCGGTTCTACAAATTCATCGGTAATCCGGACCTCATAGCTGGCGGTAATGGCGGCTTGGGCTGACGCGGCTTTGATTCCTTCACCCATGACCATGGCATTATAGGCCTTCTCTATCCGGTCCCAGCGATTGTCACGGTCCATCCCGTAAAAGCGCCCTCCCAAGGTAGCGATTTTGCCGATACCTATCTCCGCCATCTTGGCTTCCAGAGCATTAATATAGGTCAAAGCACTCTGGGGAGCAACGTCGCGGCCATCCAGGAAGGCATGCACAAAGACCTGCTGGGCTTCATTATCCCTGCATAGTTGGAGTAAAGCGAAAAGATGATTCAAGTCACTGTGCACGCCGCCGTCGGAAACCAGGCCCATAAGATGCACACTCCCGCTATGTCGGCGGGCATGGTTGACTGCATTCAACAGCTCCTGGTTTTGGAAAAAGGAACCGTCTTCAATAGCCTGGCTAATACGGGTAATTTCCTGATAAACAATCCTGCCGGCACCGATGTTCAGATGACCTACTTCGGAGTTGCCCATCTGACCCCGGGGCAAACCAACTTCATAACCAGAGCAGTCCAATAAAGTATGCGGATATTGGCTCTGTAATGAATTGAAATGAACCGGATCGGCACAGGAGATGGCATTATCAGGGTTACAATTACGCTGTCCCCAACCGTCCAATATCATCAGTACCAATGGCTTCTTAGACATGCCCGTTTAACCTCACAATCGCCGCAAAATCTTCAGGACTTAAGCTGGCGCCGCCTACCAGGGCACCGTTAATATCTGGCTGCTCGATGAAACTTTCAATATTCTTGGGGGTGACGCTGCCGCCGTAAAGGATTCTAGTTTCAACCGCGGATCCACCAATTAAACCAGCCAGGCCGCTGCGGATAAAAGCCGACATTTCCTGGGCATCAGCCGGACTGGCGGTAAGCCCGGTACCTATGGCCCATATCGGCTCATAAGCAATGACCAGGTCCTGCAGGTCGATTCCGGCCAGGCCCGTTTCCAATTGCCGCTCAACTACCGCTTTAGCCTGGTTGTCTTCCCGCTCCTGTTGAGTCTCTCCCACACAAAAAATCGGTATTAATGGCGTCCCGCTAACCGCTTCGAGTTTGCGGTTGATTGTCATGTCGGATTCACCCAAAATATGGCGCCGCTCCGAATGGCCGACAATTACGTAACGACAATTCATATCGGTCAGCATGGCGGTTGATATTTCGCCGGTAAATGCACCTTGGACTTCCCAAAATACATTTTGCGCGCCGAGAAGCACCCCGCTGTCATGCAGCGCGTCCTTTAAATAAGGAAGGCATGTATAGGGCGGACATATCGCTATTTCCGTCTTGTCCCATCCGGATACGAGGGGCAAAAAGGCTTCTATGTACCTGGCTGCTTCCCCAACCGTTTTATGCATCTTCCAGTTGGCAGCGATAAGCACCTTTTTCATTTAAACCTTCCCTCTACTCGCAGGATTTTATCCCGGGCAATTCTATTCCCTCCAGAAATTCCAGGGTGGCTCCGCCTCCAGTGGATATATGCGTTATGTCTTTCTCCAACCCCAGCTTCTGGATTGCAGCGGCTGAATCACCGCCGCCGATGACACTTACAGCTCCCGACGCGGCAATGGCATGGGCGATTGCTTCCGTACCGGCAGCGAATTGGGGATATTCATACACTCCCACCGGGCCGTTCCAAATGATGGTATGGGCCTTGCTGATAGCCATGGAAAATCCCTTAATGGTTTTAGGTCCGATATCGGCAATCATCAGGTCCTCGGGCACATTGTCGATATCAACTGTTTGGGTCCGGGAATCAGGCCCGATTTTATCCGTCACTACTACATCCACCGGCATCAGGATATGTTTGTTCATATCATCTGCCATTTGAAGCAGATCACGGCATTCAGCCAGCATATCCGGTTCATAAAGTGATTTTCCAACATTCATACCCCGCGCAGCCAGGAAAGAGTTACCTATGCCCCCTGCAACCAGCAAAATATCAAGTTTGTACAAAAGGTTTCTGATCAAGCCTAATTTGTCTTTGATCTTCGCTCCGCCCAATATCGCCATCCGGGGAGAACGCGGGAAATCAAGGACCTGGCGCAGAATCTTGACCTCCGCTTCCAGGAGGAATCCAGCATAAGAGGGGAGGTAATCTGCTATTCCAACCGTGGATGAATGAGCCCGGTGAGCACTGCCGAATGCATCATTAACGAAAATATCTCCGAGCCTGGAAAGCTGCTGAGAAAATCCCGGCTCGTTTTTTTCTTCCTCAGCATGGAAACGTACATTCTCCAACATTAGGACCTGTCCGGGAGCCAATTGGGCAGCCTGCTCTTCTACCGCTGGTCCGATACAATCGTCGGCCATTTTCACATCCATGTCCAATAGTTGACTTAAGTGGGCGGCAACCGGTTTCAGGCTGAATTCAGGATCCGGCTTACCATTGGGCCGACCCAAATGGCTCATCAAAACCAACCGGGCGCCGTGCTTCAGTACGTGCTCAATGGTGGGCAGAGCCGCGGTCATCTTGGTATCATCGATAATATTGCCGCCGTCATCCATGGGGACATTAAAGTCTACCCTCATTACTACCCGTTTGTTGTCCAGGTCAATATCCCTAATACTTCTCAACGTTGTGTCCTCCTCTTGCTTTGGTCAATCCTGTTAGCAATAATCTACAAACCGCGCGATCCCATATAGGCTGCCAGGTCCAACACTCTCAGGGAATAAGCCCACTCGTTGTCGTACCAGGCTATGACCTTGGCCATTTTATCTCCCATCATCATGGTCAATAAACCGTCCACTACCGCGGAATGGACTTCATCGTTGTAATCCCGGGATACCAGGGGTACCTCGGTGTACTTCAATATACCTTTCAAATACGTGGCGGCCGCATTTTTATAGGCATCATTGATAGCCTCCACGGTGGCTCCCTTTTCTAGTTCTACCGTCAGGTCCAATAAGGATACATTGGGGGTTGGCACCCGGATAGAAATACCGTCCAGTTTGCCGTCTAATTCCGGAATAACCAGGCCAATGGCACTGGCCGCTCCGGTGGTGGTAGGAATCATGGAAAGGGCTGCCGCCCGCGCCCGCCTCAAATCCTCATGTTCAAGATCCAACACCCGCTGGTCGTTAGTATAGGAATGAATAGTATTCATCATACCTCTGACTACCCCGAATTCCTTGAGCAGTACCTTGGCAACGGGAGCCAGGCAGTTGGTGGTACAGGAAGCATTGGACAAAATATGGTGCTGGTTGGGATGGTATTCATCATTGTTGACTCCCATAACCGCAGTCAGGTCAACGTCCTTGCCGGGAGCAGTTATGATAACCTTCGCAGCACCGGCCTGAAGATGCAAAGCAGCTTTGTCCCGGCTCCTAAACCGGCCGGTTCCTTCTACCACGATCTGTACTCCCAAGTCTTTCCAGGGGAGCTTGGCGGGATCTTTTTCGGATAGATACCGGAAGCTCTTCCCCGCCGCCGATATGATATCTCCTTCGACCCCCACATCACCCGGAAAAGTCCCGTGAATGGAATCGTATTTAAATAAATGTGCCCCACCCTTGGGATCGCCCAGATCGTTAACAGCTACCAGTTCCAGATCGTTTCTCGTCATCGCTGCCCGGGCCACCAAACGGCCGATACGCCCAAAGCCATTGATTGCAAATTTGACTGCCATCATCAATCATCCTTTCCATTAATTATCTGCTGCGCTGCGCCCTCATCGGTTATCAACACTTTCTCAAATCCGTTCTGTAATACTGCCTGGATGGCTTTGGCTTTATTGCTGCCACCGGCCACCGCCACAATCAGTGGAATTTTACTTAAGTCCTCACGTTCCAGGCCGATGCCTGGAATCTCAAATATTATTTTACCCCGCTGGTCGTAATAATATCGAAGTGCTTCACCCATGGCTTGATTATCCTGCAGGTAGGTTAATTCTGAAGTGGATAATTCACGTTTTTTAGCCATATCAATGGCTGGTCCGATCCCATGCATCAGGATATCAGCTGATTTTATGGTTTTAACCACTTCGCTGATATGTACGTCTTTTTTAAGCGCCGCGGCGGTACTTTCTTCCAGGATATCCGGGATATGCAGCAGGCGATATTGACCGCCGATACGATTGGCTATCTTGGCAGCGATGTTACCGGCCTGCTGTTCAACCTTCTCGCCCAAGCCGCCCCGAGCCGGAACCACGCACACCTGGCTCAGATTAAGTCCCTCCCGCATATTGTCAGCCACCTGAGCCAAAGTGGTTCCTCCGGTCACCGCTAAAATACAGGGGGGATGCAATTTTCTGAGCAGGTATTGAGCTCCTGCCCGGCCCAGATCGTGCCTGATAAAATCATTCTGGTATGAATCACCGGGGACAATTATTACTTCTTGCAGTCTGAATTTTTCCTTTATTCTTTCCGCCAGGGTTTGGGTATTGAGCAGCCAGGGAACATACTCGTCAATTTCCCGGAGCATCTCTTCCCCATAAGCAGTAAGAATGATCCCAGCTGGAGTTGTCTGTAAAGCTCCCCTGGCTTTTAACAAATCAACTTCAGTGCGGACCATCCTTTCCGTCTGCCCTGCATTTATACCCAATTGGCGCCGGCCAATGGGTTGGTTGTGCAGCACCTGCCGCAGCACCATATAGCGATTGCTCAGTATCTCCATTACTTCCGGAGCAAACCGTTCTATTAGCGAAAATAGCTTATCCATTACTGACCTCGGGACTCATTTGAATTCAGAGGGACAATTTTGTCCCGACGACCTCATTATGTTGCCACAAATCTGTTCTTCCAAAGATTATTATAACACATTAAACAAAATATGCTAATATCTCTTGCGGGCACTGGTTGATAAAATGCCCATTTCCTGGCGGTACTTGGCTACCGTCCGGCGGGAGATATCAATTCCCTTGGCATTTAAGCGTTCCACAATGGCCTGGTCGCTGATCGGGTGAGCTGTATCTTCAGCACTGATAATTTCCTCCAGCAATCTCTTGATGCTTTTGGCCGAGATCCGGTCAAGACCGCTGCTGGAGCTTACTCCGCTCCCGAAGAAAAATTTGAGCTCAAACAGACCCTGCGGAGTCTGGATATATTTCTTCGAGGTAGCCCGGCTCACTGTTGATTCAT
>CAZOZX010000130.1:0-5608 GCA_964584415.1 uncultured Syntrophomonas sp. | reverse complement strand
GTGCGGGTTGAAGACTTCTGGAAAATCATGCCCAAGGTCTTGCCAGCCAGCAGGGGGTGAGCTATGCCCTGCTTCTGTTCTCTTTTTAACTCTAATCCCACTTCCAGGATGTAGTTGATGTCGGCAGCCGAGAAATCGTGAATACTTATAAAGTCCTTGCCTCTAAGTTTATCGTTGACCTGCATTTTTCGAGCCCAACCTTTCAATTTAAATTTACTGCCACTCCTGTAGGGCGGTCTTTAGAATGTTTACCGCCCGATCGATATCATCTTTGGTTATGTTCAGCGGGGGGACAAATCTCAACACATTAGCCCCTGCCCCAATCAGTAATAGGCCATTCTGCATGCATATCTGAACCAGGTCCTTGATTTCCCGGTTGAACTCTATGCCCTGCATCAGGCCCATTCCCCTAACCTCTATTATACGGTTATCCTGCAGTTTGTTAAGACTTTCCCGCAGATAAACGCCTAATTCATTCACATTTTCAAGGAACTGGGCGGCTCCAATAGTATCTACCACATAATTAGCCACTGCCGTAGCGATTGGTGTTCCGCCGAACGTTGACGCGTGGTCGCCAGGAGCAAACCCAGAAGCTGCGGTATCGGTTGCCAGCATTGCCCCCATCGGGAATCCTCCCCCCAGGCCTTTGGCCATAGTGACAATATCTGGCTTTATCCCATAGGATTGATAGGCGAAAAACGTTCCGGTTCGCCCCATTCCGCACTGTACTTCATCGAATATCAAGAGTATACCCTCCTGATCGCATATGTTCCGAATCGCTGCCAGGAATTCTGCCTGGGCGGGATGGATTCCGCCTTCACCTTGCAAGGGTTCCATCATAATAGCCGCGGTTTTATCATTAATCAAGGCTTTAACTGAGGCCAAATCGTTGTAATCGGCGTAGACAAATCCGGCTGGCAGCGGCGCAAATCCCTCCTGGTACTTCTTCTGTCCGGTGGCAGTCACTGTGGCCAGGGTACGGCCATGGAAAGAATGATTGAAAACTATGATTTCATGGCGTGTTTTCCCCTGGCGGTAGAAATACTTGCGGGCCAGCTTGATGGCCGCTTCATTGGCCTCCGCCCCGCTGTTGCAGAAAAAGGCTTTGCCCAGGCCGGATATTTTAACCAGTTTTTCCGCTAGTTCTACCTGGGGTTCGATCCAATAAAGATTGGAAACGTGCCATAAAAGCGCCGCTTGTTTTTGCAGTGTTGCTTGTAATCCGGGATCGCAGTGGCCCAGAACGCAAACCGCAATTCCCCCCACAAAATCCAGGTATTCTTTACCGTCGGCATCCCACAGCAGGCTTCCTTGTCCCTTAATCGGAGCAATAGGATAGCGGCTGTATGTATTCATCACATATTGTTGGCCTTTATCTAAAATTTCTTGATTGGTCACTTATATTTCTCCTTCCTCGGGTACGCTATTGCCCGCCCCTACCATGTTACCATGGTGCCTACCCCTTCTTTGGTGAATATCTCCAGCAGTATCGAATGGGGCACTCGTCCATCGATGATATGGGTCCGGCCTACACCGCCCTCTACTGCTTCTACACAGCATTGAACTTTGGGTATCATACCCCCGGCGATTACGCCGTTGGTCACGTAGTCCGCAACTTCACCGATTTTTAATACGGAGATAAGGCTATCGGGATCTTTGGCGTTCATCAACAGCCCGGGGACATCCGTCAGGAGCACTAACTTATCCGCTTTCATGGCCACAGCAATAGCCGCCGCTACCAAGTCCGCATTGATGTTGTAGCTCCTTTGTTCGGCATCCACACCAATGGGTGCGATTACAGGTATGTAGCCGTTTTCAATTACCGTCTCTATAATCTGGGGATCAACATTTTTAACCTGCCCCACAAAGCCCATCGCCCCGGATGGATCTGCGAATTCGGCTTCGATCAAACCACCGTCTTTGCCTGACATGCCAATAGCTCGGCCACCGCTGGCGTTGAGCCCGCTGACTATTTGCTTGTTGACCTTCCCCCCCAGCACCATTTCCACTACTTCCATGGTGTCAGCATCGGTTACCCGTAAGCCATTAACAAAGCTACTTTCAATATCCAGTTTCTTAAGCATTGCATTTATCTCTGGTCCGCCCCCATGCACCACAATGGGGTGCATACCAACATATTTCATCAGGACTATATCCTGCATCACCTTCTGTTTTAAGCAATCATCGGTCATCGCGGCTCCCCCATATTTGATGACCACCCGTTTCCCGTAAAATTCCTTTATATAGGGCAAAGCCTCGACCAGGATCTCCGCTTTTTCCATGGCTGATTTCATGTTCTTCCCTCCAGCAATTAAGCTAATTTCTGCCCTTCCTCAATTTGCGCATTCATATTTAGGTCCGGTAGGCGGCATTGATACGGATGTAATCGTAGGTCAGGTCACATCCCCAGGCCGTAGCCTGTTTATCGCCGTCTTTCATGTCTACCTTGATTATTACCGGATCCTGCTGCAGTTCCTGCCGGGTGAGGTCCTCATCAAAGGCCAGCCCCATTCCATTGGCGGCCATTTGCTGCTGCCCCAGATAGATATCTACCTTGCCAGGATCAAAATCAGCTCCAGAATACCCTGCTGCTGCCAGAATACGGCCCCAATTAGCATCCTCGCCGAAGACCGCAGCTTTGGTCAGGTTGGAAGTGGTAATAGAACGGGCAATTATCCGCGCATTGGCTTCCGTATCAGCATTGACTACCTGCACCTCGATCAAGCGAGTCGCACCTTCACCGTCCCGGGCAATCATCTTCGCCAGACTTACCGCGATGAAATCCAATGCCTGCTGAAACAGCTGTCCCGCCGGGCTGGTAATGTCTTCTATACATTTATTGCCGGCCAGACCATTGGCTAGTATCAGAACCATGTCGTTGGTGGATGTATCCCGGTCAACACTGATCATATTAAATGACTTGTTGGTCGCGGCCTTCAGCATTTGTCCCAAACAATCACTGCTGATGGCGGCATCAGTGGTAACGAATCCCAGCATAGTGGCCATGTTGGGATGGATCATGCCCGAACCCTTGGCCATGGCGCCAATACGCACCGTGCAATTGTCTATCTCTATTTCTACTGCTATTTCCTTGCTCATCAAATCGGTTGTCATTATGGCCTGAGCAGCATTGCCCGCCCCGCTGGCAGATAAATCAGCGGCTGCTTCCTGAATACCCTTGGCAATGCGATCCATCGGCATAGCCACCCCAATTACCCCGGTAGATGCCACCAGCACATCATGGGGATCGATGCCCAGTAATTCTCCAGTCAGGCGGGCCATCTCAACCGTATCATCCCAGCCGGGCTGACCGGTGCAGGCATTGGCATTACCGCTGTTGGCCACGATAGCCTGGGCTAACCCATTCTGCAGATGACTGCGGTCTACGTCCACACAAGCGGCCCGCACCAGGTTAGTGGTGAAAACCCCGGCGGCCTGGGCCGGCTGGGCGGAATATATTATGGCTACATCCTTTTTATCTGGTTTTTTTATTTCGGCTTCCACTCCCTGGGCTAGAAATCCTTGGGGAGCGGTAACTGATCCATTTATAACTTTCATTGCAAAATTCCTTTCTTTCCGATTAGGCATGGATTGCCCTAATCATTATTTATACGGTTTACGGGTGCACCCCCGCCAATCTCAAGCCCTTGGTCTCCTCAATACCAAGCATCAGATTAAGGTTTTGAATCGCTTGCCCAGATGCTCCCTTACAGAGGTTATCGATAGCGGATACCACTATCACCCGCCCGCTCTCTTCGTCGGCATAGGAGCCAATCTGGACCAGATTGCTGCCATAAACCCATTTAGTGTGCGGAAAAATTCCTTCCGGGAGTATATCTACAAAATATTCATTTTGGTATTTATCCAATAAAACTTCCCTTATCTGCTGGGCACTCGCCCCCGGTTTCAGTTGGGCATAGCTGGTGGTAAGCATACCGCGATTCATCGGCACCAGATGCGGTGTGAAAATCATCTTCACCTTTTCCCCACCCGCATTACTCAACTCCTGAGCTATCTCGGGACCATGGCGATGAGTCCCTACCCCATAGGCCTTTATGCCCTCATTTACCTCACAAAAGTGGGATGCTGCTCTTAAAGACTTACCCGCTCCTGATGCGCCGCTCTTCGAATCAACCACGATGCCCCGGCTCTCAATTACCCCGGCTTCCAGCAGGGGAGCCAGCGGCAAAATCGCTGAAGTTGGGAAGCATCCAGGATTAGCCACAATCATAGTATTTTTGATCTGTTCCCGATATAACTCGGGCAGCCCATAAACTGCTTCGGTCAATAATTCCGGGGCACTATGCACGGTTTCATAGTATTCTTCATATATATTCACATCTTTCAGACGGAAATCCGCCCCCAGGTCCACACATCTGACCCCGGCCTGGATCAATTCCTGGACCAGTGGGACCGATAACCCATGGGGCAAAGCCAGAAATACAGCCTGACAGTTCTGCTTTAAATATCCCAAATCGGTGGTGGTACAGGTCAAGTCGGTAAATGGTCTCAAATGAGGGTAGATTACACTCACCGGGCAGCCAATATTCTCGGTGGAGGTAACCGCCACCACTTCCAACTCATCATGACCAGCTATAAGCCTCAACAATTCCGCCGCTGTATAACCGTCACCTATAATACCAACCTTATACATACAAAGACCTCCTTACCAGGTAACATGTTTGTAATTATACATTCGTTTGCATAATCTTGCAATATAGTTTTTTTGCCAATAGGCCATAATTTCGTACATATCCAGGCTTCTCTAAGGTTTGCTAAACTTCCAAGCAGTGTATACAGATTTTAGGAACAGGCTGCGAAGGGTACCAAGATGTTGTTCCCCTATATTATGCATAACGACAGACCGTTTTATATTATCACATTCCATCCGGCCATTAATTATTTATCTATTTTCATTAACGGGTAATTGACATTTACTTCAAGGATCGTTAAAATACACTCAACGGGTATAGTTTTACTGAGGTGGGTCATGAATATAAACCAGGCTACAGATTACGGATTCAGAGCGGTGCTTTACCTAGCTAAAGCAGAGGGTAGAGAATGGATAGATGCCCCAACCATTTCAGAACATGAGGTTATCCCAATCCGTTTTTTACTCAAGATAATGCCCAGTCTAATTAAAGCCGGGATTGTCTGGTCGCAGCGCGGAATAGGCGGGGGTTATGCTCTGGCCCGTGCTCCCAAGGATATCACCTTATTAGAGGTGATCGAAGCAATCGAAGGCCCTATTTACCTGAACCGCTGTCTGGATGACGAAGCCTACTGCAGCAAGCATGGTGCTGCAGTGTGTAAAATACACCGGGCGCTGGAGGAGATTCAGGATAATTTAGTAAACGAACTCGATCACCGCAATTTTGCCGATTTGCTGGATTAGTCAGCCAGGTACATATTCATACCCGTGGGCGAAGACAATAAAACAGATATCCAGGTAAGAAATGAAAAGGAGGTTATTATAGTATGTCAACTATGGATAATTTAGGATCAGCTTTTGCAGGAGAATCCCAGGCCAATCGCAAATATCTCGGTTTCTCCCAAAAAGCGAAAAACGAAGGTTTTGATAAGGTCAGCCGTCTTTTCAGCGTGGTAG
>CAZOZX010000129.1:0-5611 GCA_964584415.1 uncultured Syntrophomonas sp. | reverse complement strand
TCAGCATCTTCCTTATCATGGGTAACCATTATGAAGGGAATCTTCCAATCGAGATGGATTCTTTTAATCTCCTGTCTAAGGATGACTTTATTGTCATAATCAATGGCGCTGAACGGTTCATCCAATAACAACAACTGGGGATTGACCACCAAGGCCCGGGCCAAAGCTACCCTTTGTTTTTCGCCCCCTGATAATTGCTTAGGGTAGCGGTCGATAAGATGCTGGATACCGAAAGATTCCAGGAGTTGATGAATATCCTGGCCGGCTGCAGCCCAATCTGATTTATGGCTGCGGAGGCCGTAACATACATTTTGCAAAACCGTTTTGTGCGGAAACAAGGCATAATCCTGAAACAAATACCCTATTCGGCGATGGCGGGCGGCTATATTCACATGCTCCCGGGAAGAAAACAGCACGCGCTCGTTAAGCTGGATAGTGCCCGTACCTGGATTCACCAATCCTGCGAGGATGTTCAGGGTAGTCGTTTTTCCACAACCAGATGGTCCCCACAAGACCATGATCTGGTCTTGCAGGTGAACATTCATTTCCAGGTCGAAATGCCACAATGCTTTTTTGAACTGGGCTTTTAACATTGGTTTGAGGTCCAATCTATTTCTATATATTTTTACGCCAGCGGTTTACACCCCAGATTACCATAAAACTAAATATGGTAATAATCAACACCAATGTCCGGGCAGTCACATTGTCTCCCCGGTCAACCGCATAATAGATAGCCACCGGGATGGTCTGAGTCTGGCCGGGTATGTTGCCGGCTACCATTAGAGTAGCCCCAAATTCCCCCAGAGCCCGGGCAAACGCCAGTACCAGGCCGGCAGTTACACCGGGCCAAGCCAGGGGAAGAGTGATGGTGAAGAAAACACGTAACTCACTGGCTCCCAGGGTGCGGGCCGCTTTTTCATAATTGATATCTACACTGTTAAACGCTGCCTTGGCTGTCTGGTAAAACAGGGGGAAGGCAACTACCGTGGCAGCCATTATTATCGCATACCAGGTGAATATTAAACTAAGTCCCATATTGGCCAGAAATTTCCCGATCAATCCGTTTTTGCCGATCAGAACCAGCAGAGCATATCCGATCACCGAAGGAGGCAGGACCAGGGGCAGGGTGATACAAGCTTCACAGATATCCTTGCCGTGAAAATCTCGCCGTGCCATAAAACGGGCTAAAGGCAGCCCAAGGGCAGCCACCAGGATTACTACCAGTATGGCTACCCTTAAGGATAAAATTACCGGGAACCAATCATCTATGTGGAAATACACGGTTCGATCAACTTATTTGGCCGGTTTGGTGAAGCCGTATTTGGCAAATACCTGCATAGCTTCATCACTGGCCAGGAAATCTTCAAATTGCTGGGCTTCCTGCTGCTGTTTGCTGCTGGCGATGATCGCCATGGGGTACACTATTGGTTTACTTGAACCTGCCGGTGCCGCGGCTACAATTTTAACCGTGGTGCTGGCAGCTGCATCGGTGCGATATACCAGACCCGCATCCACATTGCCGGTTTCAACATAATTCAAAACTGCCCGTACATCCTTGGCTTGAACCAACTTGGACTGCAGTTTGTCCCAGAGTCCCATGGTTGTTAAAGTATCCTTGGCATACTGACCGGCTGGAACTGATTCGGGAGTACCAATGGCGATTTTTTTCACTGATGCATCCGTCAAAGCATCAAAACCGGCTAGTTTGCTCTCCTTGCCTGCTACCAAAACCAGCTCGTTCCCGACCACGTTCTTACGGGAAGAATCTACGATAAGCCCCTTCTGGGCCAGGGCGTCCATCTGGGCTTTGCCCGCCGAAATAAACAGGTCTGCCGGGGCACCTTGTTCGATCTGCTGCTGCAGGGTGCCGGAAGCGCCAAAGTTGTATGTAATAGTCACATTAGGATGTTTGGCGGTATACATAGTCTGCAGTTCCTTGGCTACATCGGTAAGACTGGCTGCCGCAGATACAGTTAGGCTAACTGGTTGGGACTGCTGGGTAGTAGGGGTAGACTTACTGCAGCCTACACAAGTCAATGATAAAACCAATAGCGCAATCAAGATCCATACTTTTTTCACTCTAAATCCTCCTCAACAATTAACTGATAACTTAACCCTACCCTCCTTTGTTTCTGAAGTGTGCATAACCAAATGCCTCTCATCCGCTTCGGTTGCGGATGTTTATAATTAAAAAATATTTGGGATAACTTAAATAACATGAAAAGACCAAACATTCAATATGACTTCTTATATCATAACCGTACATAAATCAACATAAATGTATTATGTTCACATTCTAGACTATGATAAAATTATGGTCAAGATTATTTGGAGGTGGACACGCTGGACGAAAACCGATCGCTCACTCCAACCGAGGTTGCGGATATACTTAAAATCACCAAGCATACCGTCTATGAGATGGTTAAGCGCGGCGATATTCCGGCCTATCGTATTGGCCGGAAAATGCGCATCGATCCCAAGGACGTTGAATTATACCGCCGCCAGGGAAAGAGTTTCGAATTTGTGCAACCTGACATGGCCAAACCGGAAGTATTCCCAGCGCCAATAAATCAGGTTGGTACAGCCGCAAGCCAGGACAAACTGGTAATCAGCGGTCAGGATATTGTTCTGGACATCCTGGCCCGGCATTTGGAACAGCGCTTTAGCCCGATCAAGGTTTTTCGCTATTCGGTAGGAAGTTTCGAGGGGCTTTCATCGTTGTACCACGGCAAAACCGATATGGCCGCAATTCATTTGTGGGATGGGGAAAGCGGCAAATACAACCTCCCTTACGTACGGCATTTGCTGCCTGGGATTCCTGTGGTTATTATTCACCTCGCCCAGCGCATGCAGGGATTCTACGTCCAGAAGGGCAATCCCAAAGGTATAACTGATTGGCTGGATTTGAATCGTCCCGATATCACCATGGTTAACCGTGAAATCGGTTCCGGCACCCGGGTCTTGTTGGATGAGAAATTAAGGCTGCTGAAGGTAGACAGCAAGACTATTAAGGGTTATGAACGGGAGGAGTATTCGCATCTGGCGGTGGCCAGTGCGGTAGCGCGCGGAGACGCGGATGTGGCCATGGGCAGTGAAAAGGCCTCCCTGCAGGTCCGCGGATTGGATTTTATTCCCCTGCAAAAGGAAAGCTATGATCTGGTGATAACCAAAAATAGAATGGACGCATCTAGACTGCACACTGTAATTCAAACACTGCAATCGCCGGCATTCAAATCTGAAATTCAGGGATTGGGTGATTACGATCTTACCGATACCGGCCGCATCGTTACCGATATTTAAAGATTTCCCCCGAGAATATGAATGTGCCCGGGTCGCTTAATTTTGCGACCCGGGCTCCTGATTCTGAAAATCACGCTTCCGACGGCTTTTCTTTATACAACCGGTTTCCGAATGATAATCCAGATCCCGTTGGCTAACATAATTTCGCCGGAGATATTTAAGTTATGTAATACTGCCGCATAGTCATTGCCGATTGGGTGTTCCAAGCGCTTTTTAGCTTTCAACTCCCATTTCTCGTCTAGCTCCCGCATCTTGCGTTCTATATCCCTCTTCAGTTTCTCCGAACCAAATCCGCCGCCTATATAGGTCATTCCATTCGGCTTCAATACCCGGTAAATCTCGCTAAATGCTCTGTGAAGATCATCCCAGAAGAAAACCGAACCTCGACTTACCACAAGGTCTATGGACTCATCAGCAAAGGGAAGTTGGTGAACATCGGCCCATACCGTATGGACTTGTCGATCGAGCTTGCGATTCATAATATTCTGTTGAGCGTAGGCCAGCATTTCAGGGGAAATATCCGCCAGCCAAACCTCCAGGCTGGTAATGCGAGCTATTTCCAGTCCTAAATAACCGGGTCCGGTGCCCATATCCAGGCATTTACCCTTGCTTATCCCCGTTTTTTTTAAAATTTCAGCGGCAATTACCGGGTATATAGGCGCAAATACCTTACGGGCAATAACCTCATATTCTATTGGATCTGTTCTGTTCATTATTAAACCTCTGTCACAAAATCGTCTTCAGTTGAGTGTAAATCCCCTGAGTGATGTGATGGGCATCACCCAGGGATTTACCGCTAGGAGTGGAGAGAAGTTTTTAATAAAGCCTTAGCTTCATCATCAGTGATATCGATATGATAGAAGAGCTTGTAGAATTCCTTGGTCTCTTTTACCATGTCGACTTTATAGTAATCTGGGTAAATGGTTGCAGCCACCCACTTCAGACCCAGAAAACGGCTAACGGAAGGCGGACGGTCAAACCAGTTGAAGGGATAGTTTGGCACTTCATATACCTTTTTGTTCTTGACGGCGCTTATATTCTTCCAATCCGGGCTGCTGAGAATAAGGTCGTAGGCGCCGCCCCGCTCAGTTCCCCAGGACAGGATAACGTCTGGATTCCAAGATAATACTTGTTCCAGCGAAACGGCACTCATTCCGCTTTGCCCGGCTTTTTCCACCTGAGCCACATTGGTTACATTGAGAACATCCAACAATTTGGCATGAGGAGAACCGATTGGCTCGGTTGATAGACCCTTGGGACCTTCGGCATAGTAGACCCGTACTCTTTTATCGGCAGGGATGTCTTTGGTAGCCTTGGTAGTCTCGTCCAGGGTCTTGTTGCAATAGGCGATGATCTCTTTAGCCCGGTCTTGCACACCTAGTAAGTCTCCAATGAAGGTCAAAGCCTGCTCGGTGGCTTCCAGGCTGCCATTAACATAAATAACCGGTATGTTTACCTGCTGCTGCAGCTTGTCAGAAGTGGTTACAGTATTGTCGTTCGCCGGATCAGTGCCAACGTTCAATATAACATCCGGGGCAGCTTTAACCAGTTCCTCGGTATTGATTTTAGCATTCATCTGCATTCCGCCTAAATAAGGCAGGTCCCTGTACTGGGGCAGGATATATTTCTTGTCGTTATCGGATAGTTGCATGGTCCAGCCGGCCATCTTGTCTGGTGCCAATACGTAGACCATGATCTGCCCAATGGGGCTGGTGAAATAGACTCTATTAATGGCCGCGGGAATTGTTACTTGACGGCCCGCCTGGTCGGTAATAGTCTTCTGGGTCGGTACTGGCGTCTCCTTTTTGGCGCATCCAGTCAAAACAGTGGACAATAATAAAAGTAACAAGGCAACAACAGTAACTATGCGGTATTTCCTGAATTTGTTCATTCCTTTCTGCTCCTCTTCCTCATTTGCTTTATTTTGCTTTTAAGCTCCCAGGCGTTGGTCTGTGTATGCCGGGACGGGTACACACACCCTTATACTCCTGCCGTCAGCTAAGCGGATGCGATCGATTTTGACCCTGGTATCGTAAATATCCTGGATTAATTCCTCACAAACAATTTCCTCCGGCAAGCCTTTCCTTAACATTATTCCGTCTTTTATCATCACCACCTTATCGGCACAGAATAATGCATGATCCGGATTGTGGGTAACCATCAATATACACATCCCTTTGTGGGACAGCAGGCTTATTTTTTCCAGTACATTGTTTTGATTGCCAAAGTCCAGACTTGAGGTAGGTTCATCCATTACCAGCATCTTTGGCTGCTGAGCAAGTGCTCTGGCAATAAGCACCAACTGCCGTTC